>NZ_JBDPMD010000080.1:0-25276 GCF_039871875.1 Sphaerisporangium sp. B11E5
CCGTACGACCGGCCGCCCCCACCGTGGTGGGGGACGACGTCTTCAGCAACGACACACTCGGCGCGGACGCGATCGTCACCGTCACCGTCGAAGCGGCGGACGACACCGCAGGACCCGACGGCGGCGTACCCGACGCCACCGCCGTGTTCACCACCGAACCCGCGTCCACATCCGCCTGCGTCACCACATACGTACCGGTGCAGGTCGCGGACTCCTGCGGGGCCAGCGTCGTCACCGGGCACGAGACCACCGGAGGCGTCCCCGTCCCCGAGAACGACGTGTCCGCCGCCGAGACACCCGTCAGCGTCTCGTTCCCGGTGTTGACCACCAGGTAGGAGTAGGTGACCGTACGACCGGCCGCCCCCACCGTGGTGGGGGACGCCGTCTTCAGCAACGACACACTCGGCGCCGGCGTGGCCGTGACCGTCACCGTCGAAGGGGCGGACGACACCACGGGACCCACCGGCGGGGTGCCCGACGCCACCGCCGTGTCGACGATCGAACCGGCGTCGATGTCGGCCTGCGTCACCTCGTAGGTGCCGGTACAGGTCGTTGACTCCTGGGGGGCCAGCGTCGTCACCGGGCACGAGACCACCGGAGGCGTCCCCGTGCCCGAGAACGACGTGTCCGCGACCGAGACACCGGTCAGCGTCTCGTTCCCGGTGTTCACCACCAGGAACGAGTAGGTGACCGTGACCCCGGCCGCGCTCACCGTCTGCGGGGACGCCGTCTTCAGCAGCGACAGGCCGGGGGCCGGCGTGCCCGTGATCGTCACCGTGGAGGGGGCGGACGTCACCGCCGGGCCCGTCGGCGGGGTGCCCGACGCGGTCGCGGTGTTGACGATCGAGCCGGCGTCGATGTCGGCCTGCGTCACCACGTACGTGCCGGTGCACGTCGTCGAGTCCTGGGGGGCCAGCGTCGTCACCGGGCAGGAGATGACCGGAGGCGTCCCCGTGCCCGAGAACGAGGTGTCCGTCGCGGTGACGCCGGTCAGCGTCTCGTTGCCGGTGTTGACCACCGTGTACGAGTAGGTGATCGTCTGCCCCGCCGTCGTCGCGGCCGACGGGGAGGCCGTCTTCAGCAGCGAGATGCCGGGGGCCGCGGCGATGGTCACCGTCACCGCGGACGGCGGGGACGACACCGCCGGTCCCGTCGGGGGTGTGCCGGACGCCACCGCCGTGTTCGCCACCGAGCCGGCGTCCACGTCCGCCTGCGTCACCACATACGTACTGGTGCAGGTCGTGGACTCCTGTGGGGCCAGCGTCGTCACCGGGCACGAGACCACCGGAGGCGTCCCCGTCCCCGAGAACGACGTGTCCGCCGCCGAGACACCCGTCAGCGTCGCGTTCCCGGTGTTGACCACCACGAACGAGTAAGTGATCGTCGCCCCGGCCGACGTCACCGTGGCCGGCGAAGCCGTCTTCAGCAGCGACAGGCTCGGCGCGGACGCGATCGTCACCGTCGCCGTCGAGGGGGCGGACGACACGGCCGGGCCCGTGGGCGGCGTGCCCGACGCCACCGCGGTGTTGACGACCGAACCGGCGTCCACGTCCGCCTGCGTCACCACATACGTACCGGTACACGTCGTCGAATCCTGCGGCACCAGCGTCGTCACCGGACACGAGACCACCGGAGGCGTCCCCGTACCCGAGAACGACGTGTCCGCCGCCGAGACACCGGTCAGCGTCGTGTTGCCGGTGTTGACCACCAGGTAGGAGTACGTGACCGTACGCCCTGCCGCCCCCACCGTGCTCGGCGACGCCGTCTTCAGCAACGACAGGCTCGGCGCCGGCGTGACCGTCACCGTCACCGTGGAAGGAGCGGACGACACCGCCGGGCCCGTCGGCGGCGTCCCGGAGGCCACCGCCGTGTTCACGATCGAACCGGCGTCCACGTCCGCCTGGGTCACCACGTAGGCGCCGGTGCACGTCGTGGACTCCTGTGGGGCCAGCGTCGTCACCGGGCACGAGACCACCGGAGGCGTCCCCGTCCCCGAGAACGACGTGTCCGCCGCCGAGACACCGGTCAGCGTCTCGTTACCGGTGTTCACCACCAAGTACGAGTAGGTGACCGTCACCCCGGCCGACGTCACGGCGGTGGGCGAGGCCGTCTTCAGGAGCGACATGCTCGGGGCCTGTGCGATCGTCACCGTCGCCGTGGACGGAGCGGACGACGTCGCCGGGCCCGTCGGCGGCGTCCCCGTCGCCACCGCCGTGTTCACCACCGAACCGGCGTCCACATCCGCCTGCGTCACCACATAGGTCCCGGTGCAGGTCGTGGACTCCTGCGGCTCCAACGTCGTCACCGGGCAGGAGATCACCGGAGGCGTCCCCGTGCCCGAGAACGAGCTGTCCGTGGCCCCCACATCGGTCAACGTCGTGTTCCCGGTGTTGACCACGGTGTACGAGTAGGTGACGGTCGCCCCGGCCGACGTCACGGCCGTGGGGGACGCGGTCTTGAGCAGCGACAGGCTCGGTGCGGACGCGATCGTCACCGTCGCCGTCGAGGGAGCGGACGACACCGCAGGACCCGTCGGCGGCGTACCCGACGCCACCGCCGTGTTCACCACCGAACCCGCGTCCACGTCCGCCTGCGTCACCACGTAGGTCCCGGTACAGGTCGTGGACTGCTGCGGCTCCAGCGTCGTCACCGGGCACGAGACCACCGGCGGCGTCCCCGTGCCCGAGAACGAGGTGTCCGCAGCCGAGACACCGGTCAGCGTCGCGTTCCCGGTGTTGACCACCAGGTAGGAGTACGTCACCGTACGACCGGCCGCCGTGACCACCGTGGGAG
Source organism: Sphaerisporangium sp. B11E5 (assembly GCF_039871875.1). Lineage (NCBI taxonomy): Bacteria > Bacillati > Actinomycetota > Actinomycetes > Streptosporangiales > Streptosporangiaceae > Sphaerisporangium > Sphaerisporangium sp. B11E5. The sequence continues at coordinate 2,794 of NZ_JBDPMD010000080.1, forward strand.
ACGCCGTCTTCAGCAACGACACACTCGGCGCGGGCACGATGGTCACCGTCGCCGTGGACGGCGGGGACGACACGGCGGGTCCCGTCGGCGGCGTACCCGACGCCACCGCGGTGTTGACGATCGAACCGGCGTCCACGTCCGCCTGCGTCACCACGTAATCGCCCGTGCACGTCGTCGAGTCCTGCGGGGCCAGCGTCGTCACCGGGCACGAGATGACCGGAGGCGGCCCCGAGCCCGAGAACGACGTGTCCACCACTCCCACACCGGTCAACGTCGCGTTCCCGGTGTTCACCACGGTGTACGAGTAGCCGACCGTCGGCCCGGCCGCTGTCACCGTGACGGGCGTGGCCGTCTTCAGCAGCGACAGGCCCGGCGCCGGGGCGATCGACACCGTCGCCGTCGAAGCGGCGGACGACACCGCAGGACCCGTCGGCGGTGTGCCTGAGGCCACCGCGGTGTTCACCACCGAACCGGCGTCCACGTCCGCCTGCGTCACCACATACGTGCCGGTGCAGGTCGTGGACTGCTGCGGCTCCAGCGTCGTCACCGGGCACGAGACCACCGGAGGCGTGCCGGTACCTGAGAACGAGGTGTCCGCCGCCGAGACACCGGTCAGCGTCGTGTTACCGGTGTTGACCACCAGGTAGGAATACGTCACCGTACGACCGGCCGCCCCCACCGCACTCGGCGACGCCGTCTTCAGCAACGACAGTCCACGTCCGCCTGCGTCACCACATACGTACCGGTACAGGTCGTCGAGTCCTGCGGGGCCAGCGTCGTCACCGGGCACGAGATCACCGGAGGCGTCCCCGTCCCCGAGAACGAGGTGTCCTCCGCCGAGACACCCGTCAGCGTCGCGTTCCCGGTGTTGACCACCACGAACGAGTAGGTGATCGTCGCCCCGGCCGCTGTCAGCGTGGTGGGGAAGGCGGTCTTCAGCAGCGACAGGCCCGGCGCCGGGGCGATCGACACCGTCGCCGTCGAAGCGGCGGACGACACCGCCGGACCCGACGGCGGCGTGCCGGACGCCACCGCGGTGTTCACCACCGAACCCGCGTCCACATCCGCCTGCGTCACCACATACGTGCCGGTACAGGTCACGGACTGCTGCGGCTCCAGCGTCGTCACCGGGCACGAGACCACCGGAGGCGTGCCGGTACCTGAGAACGAGGTGTCCGCCGCCGAGACACCGGTCAACGTCGTGTTCCCCGTGTTGACCACAAGGTAGGAGTACGTCACCGTACGACCGGCCGCCCCCACCGCACTCGGCGACGCCGTCTTCAGCAACGACAAGCTCGGCGCCGGCGCGATCGTCACCGTCGCCGTCGAGGGAGCGGACGACACCGCCGGGCCCGTCGGCGGCGTGCCTGAGGCCACCGCCGTGTTCACCACCGAACCCGCGTCCACGTCCGCCTGCGTGAGCACATACGTGCCGGTACACGTCGTCGAATCCTGCGGGGCCAACGTCGTCACCGGGCACGAGATGACCGGAGGCGTCCCGGTGCCCGAGAACGAGGTGTCCGCCGCCGAGACACCCGTCAGCGTCGCGTTCCCGGTGTTCACCACAAGGTACGAGTACGTCACCGTCGCCCCGGCCACCGTCACCGTCGCGGGAGAAGCCGTCTTCAGCAGCGACAGACTCGGCGCGGACGCGACGGTGACCGTCGCGGTAGAGGGAGACGACGACACCGCCGGACCCGACGGCGGCGTGCCGGACGCCACCGCCGTGTTCGCCACCGAGCCGGCGTCCACGTCCGCCTGCGTCACCACATACGTGCCGGTGCAGGTCGTGGACTCCTGCGGGGCCAGCGTCGTCACCGGGCACGAGACCACCGGTGGCGTCCCCGTACCCGAGAACGACGTGTCCGCCGCCGAGACACCCGTCAGCGTCGCGTTGCCGGTGTTGACCACAAGGTAGGAGTACGTCACCGTACGACCGGCCGCCGTCACCGTCGTCGGGGACGCCGTCTTCAGCAACGACAGCCCCGGCGCGGACGCGATCGTCACCGTCGCCGTGGACGGAGAGGACGACACCGCCGGCCCGGACGGCGGCGTCCCGGAGGCCACCGCCGTGTTGACGACCGAACCGGCATCGACATCCGCCTGCGTCACCCCATACGTGCCGGTGCACGTCGTGGACGCCTGTGGCGCCAGTGTCGTCGCCGGGCACGAGATCACCGGCGGCGTCCCCGAACCGGAGAACGACGTGTCCACCACCGAGACACCCGGCAACGTCGTGTTCCCCGTGTTGACCACGAGGTAGGAGTACGTCACCGTACGACCGGCCGCCGTCACCGCCGTGGGAGATGCCGTCTTCAGCAGCGACAGGCTCGGCGCCGGCGCGATCGTCACCGTCGCCGTGGACGGAGCGGACGACACCGCGGATCCGGTCGGCGGCGTGCCCGACGCCACCGCCGTGTTGACGACCGAACCGGTGTCCACGTCCGTCTGCGTCACCACATAGGTACTGGTGCAGGTCGTGGACGCCTGGGAAGCCAGCGTCGTCACCGGGCACGAGATCACCGGCCGCGGCCCCGAGCCGGAGAACGACGTGTCCACCACCCCCACGCCGGTGAGGGTCGTCTGCCCGGTGTTCCTGACCAGATACGAGTAGGTGACCGTGCGGCCGGCCGCCGTCACCGCGGTGGGGGACGCCGTCTTCAGCAGGCTGAGCGACGAGACCTGGACGGGGACCACCAGCGGTGCGGCCGCGGCACTGGTCCCCTGCTGGGTCGGTGTGTCGGCGCTGGCGTAGCTGACGGACGCGGTGTTGGTGACGGTCGTGCCCGGCGAGTTCGGCCCGAGGGTGACGCGGAACGTCACGGAGGTGGACTGGCCGACGGCCAGGGTGCCCCCGGTGAATGGCCCCGCTCCCGTCCCCAGTTGCGCGCCGACCGTGTTGTTCACGAACTGCGCCTGGTCGTCGCCGACGGCGTCGGTCTTGGGCCCGGCGTTCGGCCCCGAGGCGACGCTGATGCTCCCGGGAATGTAGACGGTGTTGGCGGGGATCGGGTCGGTCAGCAGCACGTTGACCGCGTCGTCGTCGCCCGTGTTGGTCACGGTGACGGTGTACTGCACCACGGAGCCGGGCACGGGAGTCCCGCCCCCCACCACCTGGGCGGACTTGGTGGTCTGGATGTTCGCCTGGTGGAGGTCGATCTGCGTGAAGAAGACCTGTGGCCAGTAGGCGTCGCCGGAGGTGCGGAACGTGAACTGGGCGGAGGTGTCGTTGTTCCTGAACGCCGACGACGCGTCGATGATGTTGGAGTCGTAGCCCAGCGTGTTGGTGTAGGCGGGATTCCGGTTGGTCACCTGGTTGCCGAGCGTGGCGATCGTGGAGTTGAAGAAGTTGTTCGCCAGGTGGAGGGCGTCGCTGAGCGTGACCTGCGGGCCGTTGGTGGTCTTGACGAGCAGGGAGTCCCCGACGATCGCGTTGTCGCCGTCGTAGGCGATCTGGCCGAGCTGGACGCTGACGTTCCCGGTGACGGGGGTGCGGAAGCCGGAGATGCTGATCGTCGTGTCCGGCGCGCCGTTCTGCTGGTAGATGAAGCCGTCGGACAGGCTGATGTTCCGCAGCGGCAGCGCCGGGTCCCGGTAGGCCACGACGAGGGACCAGCCGCCGAACGCGCCGAGGCCGTCGGAGCCGCGGCCCGCCTGGATGTTCGCCACGCTGTACGTGCCGGCGCCGGCCGCCGCCACGAGGGAGGTCACGTCCGCCGAGGCCCCGTAGACGATGCCCGCGGCGGTGACGTTGTCGGGGGTGTCACCGAGGGAGGACGCGGGAGCGGTGATCGTCTGGTAGGTCGACGACCCGGGTGCCTTGATCTGCACGTGGTGGCGCAGCGCGATGTTCGGGGACAGCCGGTTGCCCGCGGGCAGCCCCGGCGTGTCGGTCGTGGTCTCGCTCCGCGCGCCCCAGTAGAGCCGCGCGTACGCCACCTGGGCGCCGGACGACATCGTGAGGTCGGCGGTGCTGGAGTTGAAGGTCGACGCGTCGCTGTCCACGTCGACGAAGGTGGCGGCGACGTTGTTGTTGCCCGAGCCGTTCCTGCGGGTGGTGCAGTCACTCACGGCGGGCGGGTAGCAGGTCAGCACCGTGTTCCCGGCCCGGGTCACCGCACCCCGGTAACTGTCCGTGTACCGCTGCGAGAACGCGATCGGCGCCGCCCGCGCCGCGGCTCCCGCCAGGCCCGCCTCGAACTCGGCCGCGTCCCTGGCCTCGGCCGCCGGCGCGCGACGCGCGGGCAGGTCGCCGGGTGCCACGGCGTCCCGACCCGCCGGCGCGTCCTGCACGGCGGCGGGCTCATCCCGCGCGGCCGGCTCATCCTGCGCGGCGGGCTCGTCCTGCGCGGCGGGCTCATGCTGCGCGGCGGCAGGTGCGTCCACGCAGGACTCCCCCGCGGTCGCGCTGATCGTCGAGGTGGCCGACTCGTCGCCGGGCGCCGGGATGACGTACCGGACCGTGGCGCGCTCCCCGGCGGCGAGGTCGCCGGTCCACTTCAGCGACGGCTTCTCGTAGGTCACCGTGCCGGTGGTCGCCTCCGCGTCACCGATGACGCCGTCGGCGGAGGTCGCGGAGAGGTCGTCGGAGAAACCCGCCGCCCTCGCGGTGACGCCACCTTTGTTGACGACGAGAACCGTGACGGTCGCCCGGTCCCCGTCCGGCCGCACCGTCCGTGTGACCCGCAATGGGGGACCGGTACGCCCGGGCCCGCAATCGACCACGAATGACGCGTCGGTCCGCCCGTCGTCAATGAAGTCGGAAGGGTCGTACGCTATCGGCCCCAAACCTATCGCGAACGCGATGAAACCTGACAACGCGCTCGTGGAAAACACCTGCGCGTGTGAGCGATAGCCGACAACCCCAGCCTCCCGCGGGCCTTCCGACGATGTGCGTCGAACCGTCAGTCGGGGGGCTTCGTTCCGGTACACCATGATCATGAGTGGAACGCCTGTGGAATTACCACGTGGCCGAGGACGCGAAACTTCGCCGGAAAACATATTGAGGAAGAGCTGACGGACACCACGGCGACCGGGCCAGGCATCATCGAATCAGCTGAAATGCAGCACTGAGCCCAATTTCGATGGCCGAAAACCGGAGAAAATCACCGATCAGCCGCGCGCCGCGTCGTAAGCCTCGCGGGCCGTGACGACGTCGCCGAGTTTGTCCTCGACCCAGCGGCTGAGTGCCCACACCTGCTCGGCGACCTCGCGGCCCATAGGGGTCAGGGAGTAGTCGACGCGGGGTGGGATGACCGGCTGGGCGGCGCGGTGGACGAAGCCGTCACGCTCCAGGGTCTGCAGGGTCTGGGCGAGCATCTTCTCGCTCACGCCGCCGACGTGGCGGCGCAGCTCGCTGAAACGGTAGGAGCGTTCGCGCAGCGCGGCCAGGACCAGCACACCCCAGCGGCTCGTCACGTGTTCGAGCACGAGCCGGGACGGGCACTCGGCACGGTTGACGTCCGGCCCCGGGGACACTTCGACACTAACTTCCACAGCAGTACCTTACGTGAAGGTGGGTACTTACCACCGAACCAGTGCTACCTCTAGGGTAAGCATCGAAGTCATCCCACATGCACCTGCAAGAGGACGAAAATGAGCATCGTCATCACCGGCTCCACCGGACACCTCGGCCGTCTGGTCATCGAGGATCTGCTCGCGCGAGGAGTTCCGGCGGACGGCATCACGGCGGTCGCGCGCAGCGAGGAGAAGGCCGCCGGCCTCGCCACGCGCGGGCTGCGCGTGCATATCGCCGACTACGACCGGCCGGAGACGTTCGCGGGCGCGTTCCACCCCGGGGACCGGGTGCTGCTGATCTCCAGTCCGGTGCTCGGCAACCGCGTGGCCCAGCACGGCGTGGTGGTCGACGCGGCCAGGGTGGCGGGGGTGGCGCAGATCGCGTACACCAGTGTGTTCGGCAGCCCCCAGGCGGACTTCCTGCTCGCACGGGAACACCAGGGGACCGAGCAGTTGATCCTCGACTCCGGGCTGCCGTACACGTTCCTGCGGAACAACTGGTACACCGAGGTGTACCTCGGCGACCTCCCCGGCACGCTGGAGAGGGGCGTGCTCCTCTCCAACGCGCCCGAGGGCAGCCGTGTCGCCTCCGCTCCCCGCGCGGACTACGCCGCGGCGGCCGCGGTCGTCCTGAGCACCGACGGGCACCTGGACACGGCGTACGAGCTCAGCGGTGACGTCGCGTGGTCGTTCGAGGACTTCGCCGAGGAACTGACCCGCCTGTCCGGCCACAAGGTCGTGCACGTCTCGGTCCCCGCCGCCGAGCGCAGGCAGATCCTGGTGAGCGCGGGCGTCCCCGAAGGCTTCGCCGACGTCCTGGTGGACGTGGACGAGGCCATCGGACGCGGGGCCCTGGCAGGGACGCCGGGGGACCTGGCGCGGCTCATCGGACGGCCCACCACGCCGGTCCCGTCCGTCATCGCGGCGGCGCTGGCGTCCTGACAGCCCTGACAGCTCGTTGACCTGCTCTTTGGTGACAAACTTCACATCATGGGATGATTGGGCATATTTCGGACACCCTCCTGGTTGAGCCGCCTGTAACACCGAGCACGCGGCCTCCGGAGGATCCCGGAGGTCGCGTGCCGACCAAGGAGAAGACAGGAACATGAGCAAGATCACTCGGCACCTGGCCACCGCGGCTGCCACCCTCACCGTCGCGGGCGGGATGCTCTGGGCGCCGGCGGGGCCGCTTCCGCGGCGACCTACTCGACCGCGGACGGCGGTGCCCGTGACCATGTGACCCAGATTTCCCACGTGTGGCACGAGAACAAGGGCGTGCGCTGGGACGGTCACCGCTGGTGGCACCGGTACACCAAGCACGGTGACTGGTACAGCACCGATCACGGCCGCCGTTACCGCTTCGACGGCCACCGTTTCTACCGGTGGGACGACGGCACGTGGAAGCGCCTTTCGTCCGCCTACGCCCGTCACCACGGTTTCGACCGGAGGGACTTCCCGAGGAACGGGCACGGGCACGACGGGCACCACGGCCACGGGCGCTGAAACCTGACGCCCCGGGCGCTCACCCCCTCGGGTGAGCGCTGATCCCCCGGACGGCCGCACCTCCACGCCTGCGGCCCCGGCCGTCCAGGGATCTCGGCCACCCGCGCCACCGCGTCCAGGCGGGTTTCAGTGCCGCCAGCGGATGCGGGCGGCGATCTCCTCAGGGGTGGCGCCGGCGAACAGGGCGATCTCGCCGCGGCGGACCGTCGCGATGGTGTCGATGACGGCTTCGCCGAAGGCCCGCGCCAGGACGGGGTCGGCGGTGAACGGCGGGAGTGCCTCCTCCAGTGAGGACGGCAGGGGTGCCGGGCCGTCGAGCGTGGCCGGGTCGGCGTCCACGGGGGGCGGCAGGGTGGCGCCGGTGGTGAGGCCGTCGTGGGCCGTGGCGAGGAGGGCGGCCAGGGCCAGGTAGGGGTTGGCTGCCTGGTCGAAGCACTTGACCTCCAGGTTGGCGGCGTGGTGGCGTTCGCCCGCGGCGCCGGTGACGAAACGGAGGGCGGCCTCCCGGTTCTCCAGGCCCCAGCAGGCGAAGGCGCCCGCCCAGTGGGAGGGGACCAGTCGCAGGTAGCTCGCGACCGAGGGGGCACCGACGGCCAGGAGGGCGGGAAGGTGGGACAGGACGCCCGCCGTGAAGGCCTCGCCCTCGGAGGTGAGGCCGTAGGGGCCCTGCCCGCCGGACATCAGGTTGACGTCGTCGCGCCACAGGCTGACGTGCACGTGGCCACCGTTGCCCACGCCGCCGGCGAGGACCTTCGGGGAGAACGACGAGCGCAGGCCGTGGTTCAGGCTGACGGCACGGATGGTCTCACGGACCAGCACGGCGGTGTCGGCGGCGCCCACGGGGGTGTCCACGTCCACCGAGATCTCGTACTGCCCGGCGGCGTACTCGGGGTGGATCTGCACCACCGTGACCCCGGCGGCGGTCACGGCCTCCATGATGTCGCGCAGGTAGTCGGCCCGCTCGGTGAGGCGCGTCATGCCGTACGCGGGGCCGGCGCAGGCGGGGGTGAAGTCGTCGCCCTCCCCCACGGAGGCGGCCCACTCCACCTCGAACGCCGCCCGCACGGTGAACCCGTCGGCGGCCAGCCGCCGCACCTCGCGGCGCAGCAGATGGCGCGCGTCCAGGGGATGCGGCCTGCCGCCCTGGTCGAAGCGGTCGGCGGGCGCCCACGCCCAGCCGGGCAGCGCGGTCAGCGGCGCCAGCCGGTCGAGATCGGGGTGCAGGCGCAGGTCGCCCACCGGGCCGCCCGCGAAGCGGCCCTGGACGATGGAGTCGTCGAGCAGGAAGGCGTCGAACACGGGCGAGGCGCCGATGCCCCACGCCGCGGCGTGCGGCAACCGGGCGAGCGGCACGGCCTTGACCCGGGTGATCCCGCTGGTGTCCACCCACGTGACCGCGACACCCGTCACGCCCTTCCCGGCCAGCTCCTCGGCCTTGCTCCTGGCCTGCGCGGCGCGGCGCGTGCGCTCCTCTTGGTCCATTCCGCTTCTTCTACATGATGGGCATCGTGACGTCCATGGAGATGCTCAGGTGCGTGGCGGAACTCCGCCTCGTGGACCACCACTGCCACGGCGTGCTGGAGGACGACCTCGGCCGCGCGGACTTCGAGTCCCTGCTGACCGAGGCGGACACCCCCGCACCGGGGACCACGCTGTTCGACTCGCTGTCCGGCCTCGCGGTGCGCCGCTGGTGCGCACCCGTGCTCGGCCTGCCGCCGCACGCCCCCGCCGACGACTACCTCGCGCGCCGTGCCGAACTCGGCGCCCCCGAGGTGAACCGCCGGTTCCTGCGGGCCGCCGGCCTCGCCGCCCTGTGCGTGGACACCGGCTTCGCCACCGGCCGCCTGCTGTCCCCGGAACGGATGGCCGAGGAGTCCGGGGCCCATGCGTACGAGATCGTGCGGCTGGAACAGGTCGCGGAGGAAGTGGCGGCCCGGCATCCGTCCCCCCGCGAGTTCGCCGGCGCCGTACGGGCCCGGCTGGCCGAGCGCGCCGCCGACGCCGTCGGCGTGAAGTCGATCGCCGCCTACCGGGCCGGCCTGGCGCTCCCGCCCATACGCCCGTCCGACGCCGAGGTCACGTCCGCCGTGGAACGCTGGCTCCCCACGATCGGCGACGACCAGCCCCGGCTCGCCGACATGACCCTGCACGCCTTCCTCGCCTGGTGCGGCGTGGACCTCGGCCTGCCGATCCAGTTCCACGTCGGCTACGGCGACGCCGACGTGAACCTCCACCACTGCGACCCCCTGCTCCTCACCCCCTGGCTCCGCGCCACCGCCCCGCACGGCACCCCCGTCATGCTCCTGCACAACTACCCCTACCACCGCAACGCCGCCTACCTCGCCCAGGTCTTCCCCCACGTCTACGCCGACGCCGGCCTCGCCACCCACAACGCCGCCCACCGCGCCCCCACCGTGATCGCCGAAACCCTGGAACTGATCCCCTTCGGCAAGTTCCTCTACTCCTCCGACGGCTACGCCCTCCCCGAACTCCACCACCTCGGCGCCCTCTGGTTCCGCCGCGCCCTCGACACATTCCTACGCTCGGGCCTCGACACCGGCGAGTGGACGCACGACGACGCCGAACACATCGCCCGCCTGGCCGGGGCCGAGAACGCCCGCCGGGTCTACCGGCTGGACGAGCGCGGGCCGGCCGCCGCAGGTGAGTGAGCCGGCGACGTCACTCCGGCGAAGCGCCCTGTCGGCCGGACCGGACCGCGACGTGTGGGCCCGCCGGCCCGGTGGTGAACCGCCTGGTCCCGAACCGTTCCTACCATTGGAGACATGGCAGCGCGTGACAACGAACTCGGGGGTTTCCTCCGTGCGAGCCGGTCCCGGCTCGACCCAGGTGACGCGGGTCTGGCCGGCGGCACGCTCGGCCGACGGGTCCCGGGCCTGCGCAGGGAAGAGGTCTCGGTCCTCGCCGGTGTGAGCGCCGACTACTACGCCCGGCTGGAGCAGGGCCGGGAACGCAACCCTTCGGCGCAGGTCATCGACGCCGTCGGCCGTGCGCTGAGATTGTCCTCCGAAGCCCGCGAGCACCTGTTCCGGCTGGCCGGCCTCAACCCGCGCCCCGGCTCGGACACTTCTCGTGACCTCGTCCACCCCTCGCTGCTGGAGCTGCTGAACGCCTTCCCGTCCTCGGCGGCCTACGTGCTAGGCCGGGCGTTCGACGTGCTCGCCACCAACGCGATCGCCGACGCCCTGCTCGCGCCCTTCGGGCAGGAACGCAACATGCCGCGCATCCTCTTCACGCACCCGGAGGCGAAGTCCGTGTTCGCCGACCGGGAGCCGCTGCGCCGCAGCACCGTACACGCCCTTCGGCTCAACGCCGGGCGGTTCCCGGGCGACGAGGTCATCGGCGGGCTGGTCGAGGAGCTGTCGGCGACGTCGCCCGAGTTCGAGGAGCTCTGGAACGGCCACGAGGTCGGCAGCCTGACGCGGGCCTTCAAGGTCTTCGTGCATCCGGTGGCGGGCCGGATCGAGCTGACGTACCAGACCTTCGACGTGCACGACGCCCCTGGGCAGCAGCTCCACGTCGGCACCCCGCGGCCCGGCTCCCGCAGCGAGAAGGCGCTGGCCGGCCTGGCGACCTGACTGGCCCGCCGGCTCCTAGGAGCCCCGCACCTCGGCAGCGGCTGCCTCCCCATCGGGGGACCCACCGTCCACCATCGATGCGATGGCGACAGACCCGGGTTCCCAAGGAGCACACGCATATGTCAACCCCGACCGTGTACGCGATGACCATCGACGGCGAGGCCGTCCCTGCGGCCTCGACCTACGCTGTGATCGATCCGGCCACGTCCCAGGTGGCCGGGCAGGCGCCGGACTGCACCCCCGCGCAACTGGACGCCGCCGTCGCCGCCGCCCGCCGCGCGCAGCCGGGATGGGCGGCCCTGCCTCTGGCGGACCGCCGGCAGTACCTGCGCGCGACCGCCGAGGTGATCGACGCGAACGCCGCGGAGCTCGCCCGGCTCGTCACCCTGGAGCAAGGCAAGCCGTTGGCCGCCGCGACCGGCGAGGTGGCCGGGCTGAGCCACTGGCTCCGTGAGACCGCGGCCCTCGACCTCTCGGTGACGGTGAACCAGGACGACGCGGACCGGCGGTCGATCACCCGCCACATACCGCTGGGGGTGGTCGGGGCGATCATTCCGTGGAACTACCCGATGGGCCAGCTTTCGTTCAAGCTCGCTCCCGCCCTGCTGGCCGGCAACGCCATGGTCGTGAAGCCGTCGACGTTCACCCCGCTGTCGGCGCTCCGGCTCGGCGAACTGCTGCGCGGCGTGCTGCCGGCCGGGGTGGTCAACGTCGTCACCGGCGGCGAGGAGCTGGGCCCGTGGCTGACCCGGCACCCGGGCATCGACAAGATCAGTTTCACCGGGTCGACCCGGACCGGACGCGAGGTCATGGCCGGCGCCGCCGCCTCGCTGGCCCGCGTCACGCTGGAACTCGGTGGCAACGACCCGGCGATCGTCCTGCCGGACGCCGACGCCGACCTTGTCGCCGAGCGGCTGTTCTGGGGTGCGTTCAGCAACGCCGGTCAGATCTGCCTGGCGGCCAAGCGCCTCTACCTGCATGCCGACGTGTACGACCGGATCGCCGCGCGCATGGTCGCCCTCGCCGGGCAGGTGACGGTCGGCAACGGCCTGGACGAGGGCGTGCAGATCGGCCCGGTCTCCAACCGCCGCCAGTACGACACCGTCATCGACCTGCTCCGGGACGCCCGGGACCACGGCTACGAGTTCCTCACCGGCGGGCTGCCGGATAAGGAACCGGACGGGCTGTTCCTGCGGCCCACCCTGATCGGCGACCCTCCGGAGGACGCGAGGATCGTCCGGGAGGAGCAGTTCGGCCCGGTGCTGCCGCTGCTGAGGTTCCACGACGTCGAGGACGCCATCGCCCGCGCCAACGCGAGCGAGTACGGCCTGGGCGCCTCGGTCTGGTCCGCAGACCCGGACGCCGCCCTGGCCGTGGCCGAGCGGCTCCAGGCCGGCACCGTCTGGGTGAACGAGATCATGCACCTGTCGCCTCTCGTGCCCTTCGGCGGCCTCAAGCAGTCCGGCGTCGGGGTCGAGAGCGGCCAAGCCGGCCTGCTGGAGTTCACCGAGCGGCAGACCATCGTGGTCAAGCGGCGCGATCAGTGAGCGTGATCGTCGCCGATGCGCTCCGAGATCTCGAACATGTCGCCCGCGACACCCGCCAGCCCATCGTGTCGACCCAGAACGAGCGGGCTTTCGGTCGCCTCCGGACGGAAGACATCGCCGATCAGTAGAACCGCGGCGACACACTGACCACCGCGGTTCCGATGAAGGTGCGTACTCCGCGCCGTGGGGTGAAGTCGATCGCCGCCTGATCGACTCGATCAGGGCCGAGCGACCGGTGCCGGGCCGTACCGCTCCAGCAGGGCACGCTTGTCCGGTTTGCCGCTGGTGGCGACCGGGACCGTGTGCACCGTCGTGACGGTCGCGGGGACGGCCTCCTGGCCGAGTTCGGCGCGGACCAGTGCGGTCAGCGTGTCCGGGTCCGGGATGTGGCCGGGGGACGGCACGACGAACGCGTGCACGGCCTCTCCGGTGCGCTCGTCGGGGGCGCCGGTCACGTACGCCTCCGCCACGCCGGGGTGGCCTGCCAGGACGCGTTCGATGGGGCCGGCGTAGACGACGGTGGCGTTGACCAGGATGACGTCCCTGGTGCGGCCGGCCAGGTACAGCAGGCCGTCGTCGAGGTGGCCGAGGTCGCGGGTGCGGAGCCAGCCGTCCCGCAGCACCTCGCCGGTCTCCTCGGGACGGTCCCAGTAGCCCGTCATGAGGTAGGGGCTGCGCACATGGATCTCGCCGGACCGGCCCGCGGGGACCGGGCGGCCCTCCTCGTCGCGCACGCTGATCTCGACGGCGGGGTGCGGGAAGCCGGCCGAGGCCGCCGCCCGGCCGGGAAGGCGGGTGATGTCGGCGGGGGTGAGCATGGTGATCAGGCTGGCCTCGGTCATCCCGTACCCGTGGTAGACGACAGGGCCGAGCCGCTCCACCGCCTCGGTCAGCCGGCGCGCGCTGATCGACGACCCGCCGACCATGACCGCGCGCAGGCTGCCCACCTCGACCGGCTCGTCCTTGAGCAGGTCCAGCATCTGGCACAGCCGGGGGGCGGCCATGACGGTGCCGGTGAGCCGGTGCCGTTCGATCGCGTACGGGAACAGCGGGCGTCCGTCCTCCTCGGGGATCACCGCGGTGCCGCCGCCGAGCAGGCACAACATCAGGTAGTCCAGGATCACCGGGCTCGCCAGGGTGCCGAACACCGCGAAGCGTTCGAAAGACCCGGCCAGCGCGGCGGCCATCGGGGTCCAGTTGCGGGGGTTGTAGGACCAGTGCGCGTCGAGCGCGCGATAGGTGAAGGCGCAGCCCTTGGGCTCCCCGGTGCTGCCGCTGGTGAAGGACAGCAACGCCACGTCGCCGGGGCGGCACGTGACGCCGGTGACACGGCCGCCGCCGGGGTGGGCCAGCAGGTCGGACGCGCCGGCGACCGGCCCGAGCGACAGCACCGCGGCCGGCCCGGCCGCGCCGAGCAGTTCCGGGGTCGCCGCCGAGGCGTCGGTGACCACGGCGTCGACGTCCATGCCGAGCACGTGGGCGAGCCAGGAGGCGGTGTACCCGGGCCGTACGCACAGCACGCGGCAGCCGATCGTGTGCGCGGCCATGTGCGCGGCGAACGCCTCCGGCGACACACCGGCGCTGAGGGCGACGCCCCGGCCCGGCCCGAGGCCCGCCTCGCGCAACGCGCCGGCCAAGCGTTCGATGAGGTCAAGCAGTTCACCGCGGGAGACGAGCCTGTCCCCCTGTTCGAAGGCCGTGCTGCCGGGTGAGTCCCGCAGCGCCTCAAGCAGGGGGTACGGAAAGAGCGGTTCGGCGGATTCGTGCATGTCAGGCTCCTGAGCTCGGCGTCTTCCGCAGCCGTGGTCCGCTCCGCCCCGGTACGGGCGGAGGCGACCACGATGTCAGGCCTCAGGGCAGGACGGAAGGCGGGCGCAGGCCACCAGGTGGCTCTTCTCGGCTTCGTGCAACGGGCCGGTGGCGCCGTTGGTGTGGTAGAGGCACTTGTCCACCGGGGGGGCGTCCTCCCAGGAGGCGTGGAGGCGGGGGACGGCGGACAGGAGCTGGCGGGTGTAGGGGTGCAGCGGGTCGCCGAAGACTTTCTCGGTGTCTCCCATCTCGACGATGGCGCCGCGGCGGAGCACGACCGTGCGTTCGGCCAGGTAGTTGCCGAGGGAGAGGTCGTGGGTGATGTAGAGGACGCCGAGGCCGCGGGTCTTGAGGTCGGCCAGGAGGTTGAGCACGTCGATGCGGGTGGACGCGTCCAGCATGCTGGTGATCTCGTCGGCCACCAGGAGCTTGAGGTCGAGCAGCAGCGCCCTCGCGATGAGGAGGCGCTGGAGCTGGCCGCCGCTGAGCTGGTGGGGGTACTTGTTCAGGACCTGGCCGGGGTTGAGACGCACCGAGGTGAGGGCTTCCTCGACGCGCTGGTCCCAGGCCTTCTCGGCGGGGTAGTACTGCTCCTTGATCATGGTGAAGACGCGGTCGGCCTTGAACACCGGGTTGTAGGAGCTGAACGGGTCCTGGAACACGCCCTGGACGTGCCGGTAGTAGGACTTGCCGGGCTTCACGGGCGTGCCGTCGAACGAGATGGTGCCGGAGGTCACCGAGGTGAGGCCGAGGATCATGCGGCCGATCGTGCTCTTGCCGCTACCACTCTCCCCGATCAGTGACACGACCTCGCCGGGGCGGACGTCGAAGCTGACCCCGCCGACGGCCGTCAGCGTCTTGCCACCGAAGGCGCCCACTTTGTAGACCTTGGTGACGTCATCGAGTACGAGCATCATGCCTTCCAGCACGCGACGAAGTGGTCGGGTTCGATCTCCACCACCGGCGGCTCCTCCTCGGCGCACTTGGCGAACGCGAGGGGGCACCGGTCCCGGAACCGGCAGCCGGAGGGCGGGGCGAGCAGCGAGGGCGGGCTGCCGGGGATGCCGGACAGTTTCTTGTCGGCGTACCGGATGCCGACCTCGGGCAGCGAGTTGATCAGTAGCTGGGTGTACGGGTGCTTGGGCGCGTTGACGATGGCGCGGGCGGGCGCCTTCTCAGCCAGCCGCCCGGCGTACATCACCATGATGGTGTCGGCGATCTGGTAGGTCAGCGAGATGTCGTGCGTGATGAAGATCATGCTCTTCACGAAGCCCGACCGCCGGAACCCGACCAGCGCGCCGGCCACCGCCTTCTGCGTGGACACGTCCAGCGCGGAGGTGATCTCGTCGGCGATGAGCAGCGACGGGTTGAGCAGGGTCGAGATGACCATGACCATGCGCTGCTTCATGCCGCCGGACAACTCGATCGGGTACCGGTCGAGCACCTCGGGCGACAACTCCACCTGTTCGAGGCGGTTGAGCAGTTCGTCCTTGTCGAGCTTGCGCCCCCGGGACCTGACCAGCTCGCCGACCATCTTGCCGATCTTGCGGGTCGGGTTCATGGCGCTCATGGAGTACTGCGGGATCAGCGACACCCGGTGGTAGCGGTAGGCGTTCATCCGGGCGTCGTCCGCGATGGGCAGCACCTCGCCGTCGAGCTCGACGGTGCCGCCGACGTGCTTCATGCGCCCGTCCATGCGGATCAGGCTCTTGCCGAGCGTGGTCTTGCCGCAGCCGGACTCCCCCGCGAGGCCGAGGATCTCGTCGTCCTTGACGGAGAACGTGACGCCGTCCAGCGCCTTCACATCGCCCTTCAAGGTCCGGTAGTAGACCTTGAGGTCGTTGACCGTGAGGCTCATGTCTCCCTCAGCTTCGGGTTGAAGACCTCGTCGAGGCCGACGTTGGCGACGTACAGCGCCCCGACGATCGCGGTGATGCCGGCGCCGGGCGGCACGAACCACCACCACAGGCCGAGGTGCAGGGCGCTCCACTGGTGGGCGTTCTGCAGCATCAGGCCGAGCGACACGCCCTCGGTGGGGCCGAGCCCGATGAAGTCGAGCGACGACGCGATGAGGATGGAGCCGCCGAACAGCAGGATGAACGTCATGAACAGGTAGGAGCTCATGTTCGGCGCGATCTCCCGAAGGATGATCTTCGGGGTGCGCACGCCGCTGAGCCGGGCGAGGTCGACGAACTCCCGGGTGCGCAGCGAGAACGTCTGCGCCCGGATGGCCCGCGCCGCCCACGGCCAGCTCGTCAGGCCGATGAACAGGGCCTGCACGCCGACGCTGCGGATGCCGAGGTAGGCGTTGATGATCAGCAGTACGGCCAGGGTGGGCAGCACCAGGATGACATTGGTGATCATGTTGAGGATCTCGTCGAGCCACCCGCCGCGGTAGCCCGCGAGGAAGCCGACGACCATCCCGATGATCGCCGCCAGCCCGCCGCCGAGCGCCCCCACGACGAACGTGGTGCGCAGGCCGTACACGAACTGGACCCAGATGTCCTGGCCGAAGGTGTTGGTGCCGAGCCAGTACTGCGACGACGGCGGCTGCATCGGCATGCCGGAGTACGCGTTCGGCACCCCGCTGACGAGGACGGGGCCGAAGACCCCGATGCCGAGCAGCACCAGGATGATCCCGAGGCCGATGAGCAGTTTGACGTTGCGGAAGGCGAAGTAGAGCGCCTCGCGCCGCACGGTGGTCGTGGTCTGCGGCAGCGCGGTGTCGATGACGGTCATGCGGCGGCTCCCGCCATGCCGGCGCGGGTGCGCGGGTCGACGACGACGTAGACGATGTCGATGATGAAGTTGGCGATCAGCACGCCGAGCACGATGAACAGGAACGTGCCCTGGAGCAGGAAGAAGTCCTGGTTCTGGATCGCCTTGAGTATGAGGCTGCCGAGGCCGGGATAGGAGAACACGATCTCGGTGACCAGCGCTCCGGCGACCAGCACGCCGAGTTGCAGGGCGAGGCCGGTGATCTGCGGCAGCACCGCGTTGCGGAAGGCGTACTTGCGGATGAGCCGCCGCGGGGCGCCGAGCGCGGCCAGGTAGTTGGAGTAGTCCGACTCCAGCTCGTAGATGATCATGTTGCGCATGCCGATGGCCCAGCCGCCGAGGGCCACCAGGAACAGCGACGCGAACGGCAGGGCCCAGTGCAGCAGGAGGCTCCCGATGAACTCCAGCGACAGGTTGGGCCGGAGCGAGAAGCTGTAGCCGCCCGCCACAGGGAAGACGCCCGCGACCACACCGAGGCCCCAGGCGAGGATCACCGCGATCCACATGTACGGCGTGGCCGTCAGCACGTAGCCGACCGGCAGCACCGTGTTGTCGAGCAGCTTGCGGCGCGCCGCGAACGCGCCGAGGCGGTTGCCCACGACCCAGCTCAGCAGCACGGCCGGGATCATCAGGCCGAGGGTGTAGGGGACGGCGCCGAGGATGACGGTGGAGACCGGCGTCGGGAACACCCACACGCTGATGCCGAAGTCGCCACGCAGCAGTGCCGCCCAGAAGTTGAGGTACTGCCGCCACAGGGGCTCGTCGAGCCCGAACAGGTTGGTGTAGTAGGCCCGCATGGCCTCCAGCGCCTCTGGCTGGGTCACCCGGGCCCGGGCCAGCATGCTGGCGACGGGGTCCCCGGGCATGAACCGCGGGATCATCCAGTTCACCGTGACGGCGACGAAGAACGTCAGTCCGTAGATGAGCAGCTTCCTGCCGAAGTATTGGCGCACGAGATTCTCTCCAGAAAAGCCCCCTCCCGCGGGGCGGGAGGGGGCGAGGTCATCCGGTCAGGGGTTCGCCGGCTGAAGCTGGGCGATGGTCTCGAATCCGCCGAGTTCCATCCAGTTGCGCCATGACACCGGCGCGGTCTTCGGTGCGTTCGGTGCCGAGGAGGGCCAGTTCTTCCAGACCGAGCTGCTGACCTGGGACCACAGGCCGTTGTACCAGAGCGGGATGATCGGCATCTCCTCCAGGGTGATCTTCTGCAGCTTGGACGTCACGGCCTTCATGCCCTCGACGTCCTCGGGCTTGACCTGGTCGAGCTCCCGCACGAGGTCCCATGCCTGCTTGTTCTCGTACCGGCCGAAGTTGACCGTGTTCTGCACGTCACGGATCGGGAGCTGGAAGATGTAGTCGTAGTAGGTCCACGGGCTGTTGGACAGCCCGCGCTCGTTGTTGATCAGCATGTCGAACTTCGCGTTGCCGCGCTGCTCCACCAGGGCGTTGAAGTCGGGGAACTCGGGAGTGACGTTGATCCCGGCCTCCTTGGCGCTGGCCGCGATGACCCGGATCGACTCCATCCAGTCGGTCCAGCCGGACGGCACGATCAGCTGAAGGTTGATCTTGGAGCCGTCCTTGTTCTCCACCATCCCGTCGCCGTCACGGTCGCGGTAGCCGGCGTCGGCGAGCAGCTTCTTGGCCTTGGCCGGGTCGTAGCTGAAGCCGGACGAGCTCACCACGCGCTGGTCGACGAACTGCTCCCACTGGGGCAGCAGGCCGGTCGGGCTGGCGACCTTGACCAGGTTGCCGTAGACGCCTTCGACGATCTTCTTGGTGTCGACGGAGAAAGCGAGCGCCCTGCGGAACGCGGCGTCGTTCATCGGCTTCTTGGTGGTGTTCAGCACCAGCCACGCCGTGTTGGCCGACAGCATGTACGGCGGCTCGGGGTAGAAGGTCGTGATGCCGAAGTTGCCCTTGACGAGGTTCGCCGCGCCGGGCAGGAAGTTGTTGCTGAGGTCCAGGCCCTTCTGCAGCAGCAGGCCCATCGCCACCTCGTTGCTGGAGTTGACGATGTCCACGATGTACTTGGGCTTGGGGTCCATCTTGAGTGCCGTCTTGCCCCACCAGTCGTCGCGCTTGACCCAGATCACGCGGTCCTGGTCGTGGCTCATGTACTTGTAGGCGCCGGTGGCGACGGGGTTCTCGTTGACGCCGTCAAGCACGTCCTGTTCCGAGCGGCCCTTCCAGATGTGCTCGGGCACGATGGACCTGTTGTAGAGGTTGAAGTCCCACTGCTGGTAGTTGGCCTTCTCGAAGCTGAACTTCACCGTCTGCGGGTCGACGGCCTCGACGCCGCTCAGGAAGTCCCAGATGTTGTGGTACGGGATGGTCTCCAGCTTGCCGAGCTCGTAGGTGTACTTCACGTCGGCCGAGGTGAACGGCTTGCCGTCCGACCAGGTGACGCCGGAGCGGAGCTTCACCTCGAACGTCTTGTCGTCGGTCCAGGTACCGCTCTCGGCGAGCCAGGGCACGAGCTTGCCGGTGTTGGGGTCGAAGTGGAACAGCGTCTCGTACGCGAGGCCCTTGGTTCCCGTGGCCGAGTCCCACTCGCGGATGGGGTTGAAGTTGGCGGGCGGGCCCCACTGGGTGCCGCTCATGTAGAGCGTCTCGTTGCGGGGCAGCGAGTTCGGGTTCGCCGGGTTGGCGGCCGGGGCGCTCGCCGAGCCGGAGCCTTGGGAGGCGGGGGGCGTGGATCCGCCGCCGGTACACCCCGCGGCCACCACGCCGGCGACGATGAGCGGGACCAGGTACCGCGCTCGGTTTCGCATCGTGTTTCTCCTTCCTCCGCGAGCCGATCGCGGAGGGTCCGAACAACCTTCAGGCTCCGATGGAGAGGATTCGCGGGAGCGTGCTCCCGGCCGGGCCGGGGTCCGGGGCGGGGTCACGGTGACCGAGCGTGAGAGCGTTCTTGGGAGCGCTCCCATACTCGCCCGAGCCGCGTCCACGTTCAAGGACCCGATTGTCGTCACACCTCACCCCGGGCCGCGGGACAGCCGGCCCGGTCATGCTGTCGAGCCAGCTCAAGCAGCGTTTGGTGAACCGGATAAGTACGGTGAACGTAAATTCCGTGTGTCTGGTGTGTCAATAGTCGTGACCCGTTTGAGACACCGCCGGACGCTCACGGGGGCATCAGAGGCGGTGTTACGGGCATGGATGTGCGCCTTTTCGCGCCTATCCTTAACTTGGTTAAGTGCCCAATTTGGGGGCCTATGCCCGAATTCACGCCACAGCGCGGATCACGCTCCGCCACCACATGGGGAGCGTCATCGCAGGGTACGTAGTAAGGTGCGCGGCAGAACCCCGTAACGTAACCGGTTCAGCCTGGGGGCCGACGTGAAACGACCGACCATCGCCGACATCGCGCGCCGGGCCGGAGTCTCCAAGGTGGCCGTCTCCTACGCGCTGAACGACCGGCCCGGCGTGTCCGAGGCCAAGCGGGCCGCGATCAAGGCCATCGCCAAGGAGATCGGCTGGCGGCCCAACAGCGCCGCCCGCGCGCTCAACGGCGCCCAGGCCCGCACGGTCGGCCTCGTGGTGTGCCGGCCCGCGCGCATCCTCGGCATGGAGCCGTTCTTCATGGAGCTGATCAGCGGCATCGAGGGCGAGTTGTCCGCCCGGCGCTACGCCCTGATGCTCCAGGTCGTCACCGACCACGAGCAGGAGATCGAGGCGTACCGCCGCTGGTGGGGCGAGGGACGCATCGACGGCGCCATCCTGGTGGACCTCCACTTCGACGACCCCCGGGTGACCGAGCTCCAGGCGCTCACCCTGCCCACCGTCGTCATCGGGCACCCCGCCGAGTCCGGCAGCCTGGTGCCCGTGTGGTCGGACGACTCCTCCGCCGTCCACGAGACCGTGCGGTACCTGAGCGCGCTCGGCCACCGCAGGATCGCCCGGGTCGGCGGGCTGCCGCAGCTCGTGCACACCGTGCTGCGCGACCGCGCCTTCGACGCCGTGTGCGAGGAGCTCGGCCTGACCGGCCACACCATCGTGCACACCGACTACACCGGCGAGGAGGGCGCGCGGGCCACCCGGCGGCTGGTCAGCTCCGCCGACCGGCCGACCGCCATCGTGTACGACAACGACATCATGGCCGTCGCCGGGTTGTCGGTCGCGCAGGAGATGCGGCTCGACGTGCCCGGCGACCTCTCCATCGTGGCGTGGGACGACTCGCCGCTGTCCCAGGTGGTGCGGCCCGCGCTGACCGCGCTCAGCCGGGACATCCCGGCGTACGGCGCGCACGCGGCACGGCGGCTGATGAGCCTGATCGCCGGCGACGAGGTGGGCGGTTTCGAGGACGAGGCCGCACGGCTGACCCCGCGGGGAAGCACCGCGCCGCCCCCGGCGGCCCTGTCGCCGGCCGCCGCGCTGCAATGATCGATGGCGATCTTAATGATGTTGGTTTTTATAGGAATATGTGAGGCATTTCCGCGTACCGTAGACGTGGAACGGGGTTACTACCGCGAGATCAAGGGAAGTTGCGACCTGGTTCGAGCTGGTCGATCAACCGCCGAAGGTGGCTGACCGCCCGACACGCTCGCGAGGGCGTTTCAGCGGTGGCGACGGTCATTTCGCCGGCGACAGGTGAACCACGGAAGAGGTCGTGATGACGAACGAGGTCACGGAAGGCAAGACCGCGGCGCGGGAGCTCGCGGCGCGGCTGCCCGGCTGGATGGTCTGGTACGGCGAGCACACCCGCCGGTACTGGGCCACGCCGCGCTCCAAGGCGGCGGCGCGGGGCGTGCTCGCCGAGGCGGACAGTCCCGAGGAGCTCGAGGACATCGTGCGCCAGATGACGGACGGCACGCCGCGGCCCGCCCGCGCGCCGGAGCCGCAGCGGGACGCGCGCGAGATCCAGGGATCGGAGACCGTGCGTTCCCCGCAGAACCCCGCCGAGCCGCGGCACAGCCGGGAGCCGGTGGGCGCGCGGACCGCGCGCGACTGACGGCTTGCTCCTTCCGGGGCCCGGCGCGTTGATCGGACAATAGGATCCCGGTATGGCGGAGGTCCTGTCACGAGACGGCACGTGGATGTTCGACGGTGAGACCCTGCGCGTGATCCCCTCGCGGGACCGTCACGTCCACAAGCTCCGGCAACTGCTCGGCGAGCGGGCCGTGCCCCTGGCCGCGATCGCCGGCATCGCGTACGAGCCGGGGCGCAAGGGTGGCGGGCTGCGCCTGCGGCTGCGTGAGGGCGCGGATCCGTTCGTGTCCGCCACCCAGGGCCGGGTGCCGGACGCCGCCGACCCCTACCGGCTCACCGTCGACGCCGGGCGTACCGGCGTGGCCGAGTACTTCGCCGACGAGGTGCGCAACTCCCTGCTCATCGAGCAGGTCCCCGACGGCCCGTGCGACTCCTGGCTGCTCCCCGGCCCCGCCGTCCCCCTCACGGCGTCCGCCGGGGACGGTTCGGCCACGTTCGACGGCGAGCGCGTGCACCTCAACTGGAACTGGGCCACCGAGTCAGGCAAACGCTCCGCGGGCCCCCAGCAGTTCTCCGTGCGCGACCTGGCCGGCGTGGACTGGACCCCCTCGGTGGGCCTGGAGAACGGTTTCGTCCGCTTCCGCCTGAAAGGCGCCCCCGACACCCGCCAGCCCCCCAAACACGACCCCCACTGCCTGGTCCTGTGGGGCCTCGACAAGGAGACCCGCACCGTCGCCATGCTGGTCACTGCCATGACGGTCCGCCAGCCCCCCCCCCCCCCCCCCCCCCCCCCCCCCCCCCCCCCCC
>NZ_JBDPMD010000081.1:0-23491 GCF_039871875.1 Sphaerisporangium sp. B11E5
CCCCACGACGTCCCGCCCCTCCGCGACGGACCGCCCCGGGGAAAGGGCCCACCCAAGGGACAGGGACCGCCCCCAGGACGCGACCCGGCCCGCCGAGCCCCGCCGTCCGTCCGACGGACGACCCACCGCCGACCCCGGACGGCCTTCCGGCTCCGCACGCCCCGCCGAATCAGGACGCCCCTCCGACACGGGCCGGCTTCCTGAGCCCGGACGAAGTTCCGACGCGCGGCGCTCGGAATCAGGAGGGTCCTCCGAGACGGGCCGGCTTCCCGAGCCCGGACGGACTTCCGAGGCGCAGCGCTCTGGATCAGGACGGTCCTCCGCGGCCGGACGGCTTCCTGAGCCCGGACGGACTACCGAGGCGCGGCCCTCCGAAACAGCCCGGCCTTCCGACGCGGGACGGCCATCCGATGCGGCGCGGTCCACTGACGCGGCGCGGTCCACTGACGCGGCGCGGTCCACTGACGCGGCGCGGCCCAGTGACGTAAGGCGGCCCGCTGACGCGCGCCCGGAGGCGGGTGCGAAACGGGCCTCCGAAGCCCGTCGGCCGTCCGATGCCGCCCCGGCGGATTCGTCGTCGGCTAAGGGATCCGGCTCCTCCGCGCGCTCGGCTGACACCTGGTTCACCGGACGGCCCGCGGCCGGCACGCCCGCGCCGTCCTCCGGCGCTCAGACCCCGCCGGTCATCCCGGCCGTGCCCGTGGTCGTCCCGGAGGCCGTCAGCCCTTTCGAGGCGTTCAGGCGCCCCGACCCGGTTCCGGACTCCGCCGAGCGGGACGACGCGCCCCGCTCCGGCGCGCCGGCGCCTGGGAGGACGGACGGCGGGAAGCCGGCCGGCAAGGACGCCCCCGAACCACGCGACGCGAAGACCACGAGCCCGTCCGGTTCCGGTTCCGCCGCCCCGTCGAGGGGTTCCGCGACCCCGTCCAAGGCCGCGTCCGCCCCGCCCACGGTCCGCCCGGCCGCGTCCCCCTCCCCGTCATCCGTACGGCCCGGCGCCGCGGACAAGGCGAAGCCGGAGACGCCGGAGCCGGTCACCCGTGCGGAGTCCCCGAAGCCCTGGTCCGCCAAGGCGGAGCCCTCCAAGGCCGGGGGGTCCAAGGCCGAGCCCGCCGAGGGGAAGCCGGCCGATGCGGGGACGTCCACCACCGATGACGCCAGGACGAAGTCCTCCAAGGTGGGGACCTCCGAGGAGGAGACGCCTGAGTCCGGTGCGCGCGGTTCCGGTGCGCGCGAGTCCGGTCTCCCAGGGTCCGGTACGGCTGAGTCCCCTGCGCGCGAGTCCGGCACCCCCGGGTCCGGTACGGCTGAGTCCGCCGCGCGCGAGCCCGGTACTCCCAAGCCGGCTGCGCGTGAACCCGGTATTTCCCGGTTCGCTGCGCGTGCGTCCGCGGAGGACGGGGACGACGGGGACGGGCCGGTCACGGCGCAGTTCCGTCGTCCGGGCATGGTCAAGGTCATCTCCGGCACCCGTCGTTTCCACAGTTCGAACTGCCCGCTGATCAAAGGTTCCGCCCCGGACTTGCTGGAGACGATGTCCCGGCCCGACGCCGAGGCCGCGGGCCTCACCCACTGCTCGGTCTGCGACGAGAGATGACACGCCGGCGTCCCGCGCGCACCACTACGCGCTGAACGGACCGCTGCGGCGACTTCCGGCCGGTCTGTGACGACAGGTGACACGTCCGCGTCCATGCGCACCACTGCGCGCTGAACGGACCGTTGCGGCGAACCGTGCGGCCCGTCCGTCGTTCGTCCGCGGGTCCTCCTCACGGGTCGTGGGACGCCGCTCGTCGTTCGGCCAAGGGCCTTCCTCCGTCGGCGGCGGGGGCTGAGTCCCCGCGGCGTGGAACCGCGTTCGGGGACAGACAGGGAGAGCTGTCCGTACGGTAAGCCCGTCTGTCCCGATACTGGGGTGCGACCGCCGGTGAGTATGCCGGGCGGTGTCGCCGTGTGTCTTCGGCGCGGGGTGGGGATCGGCGTTTCACGTGGGGGCGCGAGGGGGCCGATATCGCGTTCACCGGTTGGGTGTGCCGTAATGGCGGACGCCGGTGCGGAGATATGGCGCGCGATATTGGATGGCCGGGTGCCGACGGGGTGGAGGTTCTTTATCGGAATCTGCTAGATAGATCTTGTTCGTGTGGGCCGCTTCGGTGAACATTCGCCGTGATGCCGGAGTGGTGAATGCGCTGTCAAGGATCTCGGAACTCGCGGCCGATCGGACATGGCTGTCCGAGGATCGCCGGGGCCGGGTGCCGCAAGGGGGCGCCGGTCGTGGTGTGCGTGGCGCGGGGGTGACGTCGTGCCTGCTTACGGTGGGGATGCCGGGTGGGGGGAGCGGCGTGATGACCTATGAGCAAAAGGTATCGCGGGGCGATTGCCGGGGTCGTTGTTTCGCTGAACTGGCGGAACGCCGGTATTCCATACTCCGCCGGGCGGAAGATTGGCGACAAAAGGCGCTTGACTTCGGCGTTCCGGGCATGTAAAAGTTCAGGCCGTGGGGGAATGCGTTCACATTTGACGGGCGGATTCGCCTGTCCGCCCACTCCGTGCAGGGGGAAGGCGCAATAGAGCCGGGCCACGGCGACTCGCCCCGCGATTTCACGCACTGATTGAGGCCGTGCCTTTCTGCGCCGTTTCCTCCTGTCCGGACCGACGTCAAGGATCGAACATGGGCAAGATCGCTGTTCTGACGAACGATCTGCAGGCCGGCGTGGTCCGCGAGACCCCGGAGCGCACCGCCGCCATGGCGGACGTCGTGGCCGCCCTCGACGCGACGGGGGAGTTCCCTCGCGAGGCCGTCAAGATCCTTCCGTGACCCGGTCCGCACCCCGACGCCATCGGAGGAACCCCACATGACCATCCCGGCGGCGATCGCCGGCGAGATCGTCCTCGACCACGGCAGCGGGGCCGAGCTCAGCCACGAGCTCGTCTCGCTCATCGTCGAGACGCTCGGCGACGTCCACATCGGCGAGATGGAGGACAGCGCGACGCTCCCCATCGAGGGGCACCGCATCGCCATGACCACCGACTCCTTCGTCGTGGACCCCCCGTTCTTCGGCAACGGCGACATCGGCAAGGTCGCCGTCTGCGGGACGGTGAACGACCTGGCCGTGGTGGGGGCCCGGCCCGCCTACCTCACCCTCGGCATGATCATCGAAGCCGGGCTGCCGATGTCCCGCCTGGTGCGGGTGCTCACCTCGATCCGGGACACCGCCCAGGAGGCCGGGGTGCTCATCGTGTGCGGCGACACCAAGGTGGTCCGCCCCGGCGATGCCGACCAGATCTACCTGAACACCGCGGGCGTGGGCGTGTTCGAACGCCCGCCGCTGCGCATGGCGGACGTGCGGCCGGGCGACCGGGTGATCCTCAGCGGCCCCATCGGCGACCACACCGTGCACCTGCTGTCCATCCGCGAGGGCCTCGGCTTCGAGAACCGGGTGCTGAGCGACTGCGCCCCGCTGAACGGCATGCTGGACGGCCTGCTGTCCCGCACCCCACCGGGCGCGGTGCGCTCGGTGCGGGACGTCACCCGCGGCGGCCTCGCGGCGGTGCTGCACGAGTACGCCGGGGCGGCGGGGCACGTCATCCTCGCCGACCGGGCGGCCCTGCCGGTGCGGTACGAGACCCGGATGGCCACCGACATGCTCGGCATCGACCCCATCCACACCGCCAACGAGGGCTGTGTCTGCGTGTTCGCCGACCCCGCCGCCGAACGCGAGGTGCTCGCCGCGCTGCGCGCCCACCCGTACGGGACGCACGCGGTCACGGTGGGGGAGGTGACGGCCCGGGTGGGGGCGGCCGTGCTGCTGCGCGAGCCGGACGGCCGGGAGTCGGTGCTGGAGGAGCTCCAGGGCGCCGAGATCCCGCGGCTGAGCTGAGGCCGGCGATGGACATCCACGAGTGCGCGCCGGCCGAGCGCCTGCGGATCCGCGTCACCGGGGTCGTGCAGGGCGTCGGCTACCGGCCGTTCGTCTGCAAGCTCGCCCTGGCCCACCAATTGGCGGGCTGGGTGCTCAACGACCCCGAGGGGGTGCTGACCGAGGTCGAGGGCCCGCCCGAGGTCGTGGAACGTTTCACGCGGGAACTGCGCAC
Organism: Sphaerisporangium sp. B11E5; assembly: GCF_039871875.1. Classification (NCBI taxonomy): domain Bacteria; kingdom Bacillati; phylum Actinomycetota; class Actinomycetes; order Streptosporangiales; family Streptosporangiaceae; genus Sphaerisporangium; species Sphaerisporangium sp. B11E5. The sequence continues at coordinate 4,093 of NZ_JBDPMD010000081.1, forward strand.
CCTCGCCCCGCCGCAGGCCCGCGTGGACACCGTGCGGGTCGTGGGGTGGCCGGAGCCGCGGTCGGCGGCCGGTGAGGGGTTCGCCGTCCACGAGAGCCTCCGGACGGGCCGCCGGGCCACCATCGTGCCGCCCGACATGTTCGTCTGCGCCGACTGCCTGGCCGAGCTGCGCGACCCCGGGGACCGGCGGTACCGGTACCCGTTCATCACCTGCGCCAATTGCGGCCCGCGCTATTCCATCGTCCAGGGCCTGCCGTACGACCGGGCGCGGACCACGATGAGCGCGTTCCGCATGTGCGGCCCGTGCGCCGCCGAGTACCGCGACCCGCTGGACCGCCGCCACCACGCCCAGCCGAACGCCTGCCCCGCCTGCGGCCCCCGGCTGCTGGCGGCCGGCCCCGGCGGGGACACCGCCGAGGGGGAGTCCGCGCTGGCGCAGGCCGCGGCGACGCTGGCCGCGGGGGGTGTCGTCGCGGTGAAGGGCGTCGGCGGTTTCCACGTGGCCGTGGACGCCAGGAACGCCGCCGCGGTGGCCCGCCTGCGGGCCCGCAAGCGGCGCGGCGCCGAGCCGTTCGCGGTGATGGCCCGCGACCTCGCCACGGTCGCGCTGTTCGCCGAGCCCACCGAGGCCGAGCAGGAACTGCTCACCTCCCCGGCCCGTCCCGTCGTGCTGGTGCGCAGACGGGCGGCGGGCACGCTGCCCGAGGCGGTGGCGCCGCGTAACCCCGGCCTCGGCGTGATGTTGCCGTCCGCGCCGCACCACCACCTGCTGGCCGACACCCCGGGGCTGGACATCCTGGTGATGACCAGCGGCGACATCGCGGGCGGCCCCATCGTGCACCGCGACGAGGACGCGCTCGACCACCTGTTCCGGATCGCCGACCTGATCCTCTACCACGACAGGGACATCCAGATCCCGGTGGACGACTCGGTGGTGCGCCACACCGAGCACCCCGGCCTGGCCGGGCCGCTGCTGACGTTCCTGCGCCGGTCCCGCGGCTACGCGCCGTACTCGGTGGAGGTCGGGGTGGAGCTGGAGCAGCTGGTGGCGTACGGAGCGGAGCTGAAGGCCACGGTGGCGCTGACCCACGGCACCCGCGTGTACCTCAGCCAGCACATCGGCGACCTGAGGAACGACGAGACGTTCGCCGCGCACCGCCGGACCGTCGAGCACCTGACGTCGCTGTACGAGGCGGCCCCCCGGCACGCGGCGGTGGACCTGCACCCGCGGTCCCGCGGCACACGGATCGCCGTCAAGGAGCACGGCGGCGAGGACCACGTGCTGCGGGTGCGGCACCACCACGCCCACATGGCGTCCTGCATGGCGGAGAACCGGCTGGACGGCAGCGTGCTCGGCGTCGTGTTCGACGGCTCCGGGTACGGAGAGGACGGCACGGCGTGGGGCGGGGAGTTCCTGCTCGGCGGCTACCTGGAGGCGCGCCGGGTGGCGCGGTTGCGGCACCTGCCGCTGGTCGGCGGCGACCGTGCCGTCACCGAGCCGGTCCGCACCGGGTTCGCGCTCGCCCTGGACGCCCTCGGCGGGCCGGAGGAGGCGGTCGAGGCGTTCCCGGCGCTGCGCCGCCTCGGCGAGCGGGAGCGGCACGTCTTCGCGACCATGGCGCGGCGCGGCGTCAACGCGCCGCCCGCCTCCAGCATGGGCCGCCTGTTCGACGCGGTCGCGGCGCTGCTGGACGTCTGCGTGCTCGCCGAGTACGAGGCGCAGGGCCCGATCGAGCTGGAGGGCCTGCTCGCGCGCGACCTCACGATGAGCGAGGAGCCGTACCGGTTCGCGACCTACGGCGAGGACGGCCTCACCGTGATGGACCCCCGCCCCGTGACGCGGGCCCTGGCGGCCGACCTGGCCGCGGGGGTGCCGCTGCCGGTGATGAGCCGCCGCTTCCACACCGGCGTGGTGCGCGCCGTCGTGGAACGGTGCGTCGCGGCCCGCGTCGCGGAGGGCCCCGCGGCGGCCGGCCGGGCGGTGCTCTCCGGCAGCGTGTTCGCCAACGAGTTCCTGCTGGTCAACTGCCTGATCGAGCTGCGCGCCAAGGAGTTCTCCGCGTACTGCCACCGCCAGGTCCCGTGCGACGACGGCGGCATCGCCCTCGGCCAGGCCATGATCGCCGACGCCCGCCTCAAGGCGGCCCGCGAGGAGGAGACGGCCGCCCCCGCGCGCGGGAGTGCCACCGCCGGGGTGGGAGCCTCCGCGTCCGGGAGGACCGTCCCGGGCGGCGACGGCATCGGCGGGGCGGCTCGCGCGGCGGGGGCGCGTCCCGTCCCGGCGGGGGAGGGGGAGGCGTGACCGGCCGGCCGCACGTCGTGGCGCCGCGCCGGTGGCGGGACCGGTACACCTGCTGTGCCCGTCACCTCGACCGCGGCGCGTTCCTCGTCACCTGTGTCCCCACTGTGCTCGGCCGCCGCTCGGTGCCCGCCCCGGCGGCGGCCGTCGTGGAGGTCTCGGCCTCCGGGGCCCGGTGGTGCGGCCGCGGTGGGGGGCCGGGGGACGACGCCACGCCGCGGCCGCTGCGGGACGTGGAGCCCGCGGGGCCGGCGGCGGCTGATCGCCCCGGCTCCCCGGCCCGTCCGCGCCGCGGGCCGGGGAGCCCGGCCGGGAACGACTGTTCGAGACATCGATGGAATGATGTCCGGGTACGACGCCCTGACCGGGAGGAGACGATCGTGGCGTTGCCTCCGGACGACGTCGTCGTCGCGGCCCTGCGGGCCGGGGACGAGGCGATGTTCGCGGCGTTGCTCGACACCTGGTCGCGGGGCATGCTGCGGGTGGCACGCTCGTACGTCTCCACCGCCGACTCCGCCGAGGAGGTGGTGCAGGACGCCTGGCTGGCCGTCATCGGCTCCATCGACGGCTTCGAGGGCCGCTCCTCGCTCAAGACGTGGATCTTCCGCATCGTGGTCAACACCGCCAAGAAGCGCGGCGTCCGCGAGAGCCGCACCGTCCCCTGGAGCACCGCTTTCGACCACGACGCCGCCCCGCTCGACGGGCAGGCCCGCGCCGACCCGGGCCCTCCCGGCCCGTGGCCCACGCCCGAGGGGGAGGCCCTCGCCGCCGAGGTCCGCGCCGAGATCGCCGCCGCCGTCGCCGGCCTGCCCACCCGGCAACGCGACGTGATGATCCTGCGCGACATGGAGGGATGCACGTCGGACGAGGTCTGCGAGATCCTGGACCTCACCCCGGCCAACCAGCGTGTGCTCCTCCACCGGGCCCGCACCGCGGTGCGTGGCCGTCTGGCGGATTACTTCGCTACGGTAAAGCGATCGGAGTAGTGAAACGGTTCAGATGACACGGTTCGAGGCGGTCACGAAAGTGAAGCGGTTCAGTTGCGAGGACCTGGCGGAGCTCACCCCGCTCTACCTGGACGACGCCCTGGACCTCCCGTCCCGTGAAGCCGCGGACCACCACCTCGCCGTCTGCGAGACCTGCGCCACCCACCTGACGCAGCTCCGCACCACCATCACCGTGCTGTCCACCCACCCGGCCGCCTCGCTCTCCGAGAGCACCCGGGCCCGCCTGCTCGCCGCCTTCCGCGCCTCCCGCCACTCCTGACCGGCCGGGGACCGCTCACGACGACGAGCAGAACTGCAGGCAGGCCACGCAGGCGGGGATCTCGTCGGCGGGAACGGGGTCGACGAGGAGGGCGGCGCACAGGGCGCAGGCGAAGTAGCACCGCCACTCCGTCGCGCCGATGCCGGGCACGGCCTGGGTCATCACGTTGTCCGGGCCGAGGAACACCGCGTCCCCGACGAAGGCGGCCCGCACGGCCGGCAGGATGCCGGCGGCGTCGTCGCGCAGGCGTGACGTGTAGACCAGCGTGGGGGGCAGGCCCTCGTCCGTCCGGAAGAGCCGTGCCTCTTCCTCCGAGGCCAGCAGCCCGGCCCGCTCGACCCCGAGCGCCCGCGCGATCGGATCGGCGAGCGGGGAGTCGTCGGCGATCACCGAGGAGAGGAACCCGGCGGGCACGCCGGCGCGCAGCACGACGGCCCACAGTTTGGCGTAGGCGTCGTCGCCGGCGGCGGCCTGCGACAGCGCTCGTCTGACGTCGTCCGGGTACCCGGACGAGGCGATGCTCTCCGGTGAGAGAGCGTCCCCGTACTTGCGCAGGACGCGCTCGACGTCCGGTACTCGTGGTTTGTTCATGTCTCCACCACCCTTCGGCCACGAAGGTCTCACCGGCCGCCGGGGGACACATGAGTACTGCCCTACTCATCCCTCCTGGAAGACGCCCATGTCCGCCTCACGGGATGCCGCGGCGCGGTACAATTGGGCATATGACCAAGGCGATCGACCAAGGCGCATGCCCAAAGGTGAGGTGATCATGTCTCCGGTGTCGGCTGAACGTGGCAGGGAGACGCGGCAGCGGCTGATGGACGCGGCCGTGGCGTTGATCGGGGAAGCCGGGTGGGGCGGGGTCACCACGCGCGCGGTGGCCGGGCGGGCCGGGGTGAATCCCGGCCTGCTGCACTACCACTTCGCCTCCGTGGGTGACCTGCTCGAGGCGGCGAGCGCCGACTTCACCCGGCGGGTGCTGGACGATCTGGTGCGGCGGCTCGGGGAGCAGCCCGACGTGAGCCGGGGGGTGGAGTGGCTGCTGGGCGAGCTCGGGCGGTACCCGGGGACCGATCCGGTGTCGCTGGTGGTGGCCGAGACGTTCCTGGCGGCGGGCAGGTCCCCGGGGCTGCGGGAGCGGCTCGCCGCGCAGCTCGGGGAGTTCAGGGCGGGGGTCGCGGCCTGGTTGCGCGGGCACGGTCACGGGGCGGACGCGGACGCCGCCGCCACGCTGCTCGCGGCCGTGGCGGACGGGCTGGTGCTGCACCGCGCACTGGATCCGGAGATCGACCTGGCGGCCCTCGCGGGGCCCTTGCGCGCCATGCTGGGGGTGCCGCGGTGAGGGCACTGGTGTGCGGGGCGGGGATCGCGGGGCTCACGCTGGCCTGGCACCTGGAGCGGGACGGCTGGGACGTCGAGCTGGTGGAGCGGGCGGCGGGGTTCCGCGACGGCGGCTACCTGATCGACTTCTACGGCGCCGGCTTGCGGGTGGCCGAGCGGATGGGGCTGCGTCCCCCGCTGCTCCAGGCGCGGTGCCCCGTGTCCGGGGTGCGGTACGTGGACCGCGACGGGCGCCGCACCGGTGGCCTGGAGATGTCCGGGGCCCTCGCCGAGGTCGTCAGCCTCCCGCGCGGCGTCCTCGCGCGCATCGTGGCGGACGGCGTGCGCGCCCCGGTGCGGTACGGCACCACCGTCGCGGCGGCGGAGCCGCGCGGCGACGGGGTGGCCGTGGCGCTGTCCGACGGCACAGAACGGCACGTGGACCTGCTCGTCGGGGCGGACGGCGCCCGCTCGCGGGTCCGGCGGCTCGTCTTCGGCGAGGAGGAACGCTTCGCGCGCTACCTCGGCCACCACGTCGCCGCGTACTCCGTGCGCGACGAGGACCTGGGCCGGCGCGTCGGCACGCGCTACCAGATGCTGACGGTGCCCGGCCGCATGGCCGGCGCGTACGCCCTGCCCGGCGGCGCGGTGACCCTGGTGTTCCTGCGCCGCGAACCCGACCCCGCCCTCCCGGACGACCCGGGCGCCGCGCTCCAACGGCACTACGGGGACCTCGGCTGGATCCTGCCCGAGGCGCTCCGCCGCCGCCCGCCCTCGGACCACGTCTACTACGACCGGATCACCCAGGTCGAGATGGACCGCTGGCACCGGGGACGTGTGGTGCTCCTCGGCGACGCCTGCCAGGCCGTGTCCCTGTTCGCCGGCCACGGCGCCTCCATGGCCATGGCTGGGGCCTGGGTGCTCGCCGCCGAACTGCGCGCCGCCGCCGGCCCGTCCGGCCTCCCGCCCGCCGCGCTGGACACCGCGCTTGACGCGTACGAGCGGCGCATGCGGCCGGTCATCGCCGACGTGCAGCGGTTCGGCCGCCGCTTCGTCCACTGGATGGCCCCCGGCTCACGATGGCGCATCGCGGCCCGGGACGGGGTGCTGCGCCTGGCCGCCCTCCCGGGGGCCCGCCGCCTGCTGCTCCGCTCCCTCACCCCGGCCGGGCACGACCTCGTGCCGGCGGTCCCGGAGGAATGACGCGAATCCGGCTGTAACGTCCGCACGCCTCGCGGGTCTGTAGTCCCGGACGCTTGGCCGGGGGAGGGGCGGGGGATGACGGGTCGGCTCACGCGGAGCCCGGTGATCCGGGGGGTCGCCGAAGTGGAGGACTTCGCGCGCGGGTGTTTCAGAGCCGGGCCCGGGGAGCGGGCCGGGGTCGAGCTGGAGTTCCTGGTGTTCGACCGGGAGCGGCCCGGACGGATGGTGCCGGTCGCCGAGGTCGCCGCCGTGCTGCCGGGGCTGCCCGGGGGGAGCAGGGTGACGTTCGAGCCGGGCGGCCAGCTCGAACTGTCCGGCCCTCCGGGGCCCCTGCCCGACGCGATCGGGTGGATCGCGGCGGACGTGGACGCCGTGGCCACCGCCCTGCGTGAGGCGGGGCTGGCCCTCGGCGGGTTCGGGCTGGACCCCGTGCGGCCGCCCCGGCGCCAGACCACCGAACCCCGCTACGAGGCGATGTCCGAGTACCTCGGCGTGCCGTACGGCGCCCTGATGATGTGCTCGACCGCCTCCATCCAGGTCAACCTGGACCTCGGGGAACATCCCCAGGCCCGCTGGGAACGCGCCCACCGGCTCGGCCCGGTGCTGACGGCCGCCTTCGCCAACTCCCCGCTGCGTGAAGGCAGGCCCACCGGCTGGATGTCCGGCCGCCAGCACGTCTGGGCGCACCTCGACCCCACCCGCACCGCCCCGGTGAACCCCGCCGAGGACCCCGTCAAGGCCTGGACGCAGTACCTGCTCGACGCCCGCCTCATGCTGCTGCACGACGACGAGGGGCGTTGCCGCCCGGTCCGCGACGGCTCCACCTTCCGCGACCGCCTGACCGGCCCTGGCCTGACCGCCGCGGACCTCGCCTACCACGCCACCACCTGCTTCCCCCCGGTGCGGCCCCGCGGCTGGCTGGAGATCCGCTACCTCGACGCCCAGCACCCCGCCCGCTGGCCGGTGGCCGTGGCCGTCACCCACGCCCTGATCACCGACGACCGGGCGGCCGGCGCCGCCCTGGCCGCCGCCGAGCCGTGCCGGGACCTGTGGCGCCGCGCCGCCCGCCACGGCCTCGCCGACCCCGAGATCCACCGCGCCGCCACGGCCTGCTTCGACGCCGCGCTCGGCGCCCTGCCCCGCCTCGGCGCGCCCCCCGCCCTGACCCGGCAGGTGGCGGAGTTCGCCGACCGCCACGTGACCCCCGGCCTGTCCCCGGCCGCCGCGCTGCTCGGTGCGGCGGGGACGGGCCGGCTGATGGAAGGACACCTGTGAACGACCTCAAGGAACGGATCGCCGCCCAGCTCCAGGCCGTGCGCGACCGCTCGCTCACCTACACCGACGCCGACGACGCCCTGCTGACCCGCCAGCACTCCCCGCTGATGTCCCCCCTGGTGTGGGACCTCGCGCACGTCGGCAACTACGAGGAGCTGTGGGTGCTGCGCGCCGCCGGCGGCATCGAGCCGGTCCGCCCGGAGATCGACGACATCTACGACGCCTTCAAGACCCCGCGCAGGGACCGCCCCTCCCTGCCGATGCTCGGCCCCGCGGAGGCCCGCCGCTACATCGAGGGCGTGCGCGGCCGGGTGCTCGACGTCCTCGACGCCGTGGACGTCGAGGCCCCCGACCCGCTGCACCGGCAGGGCTTCGTGTTCGGGCTGGTCATCCAGCACGAGCACCAGCACGACGAGACCATGCTGGCCACCCTGCAACTGTCCGGGCAGCCGGGCCTGGTCCGCGACGCCGCGCTCCCGCAGGGACGGGGCGGCGGGCCCGCGGAGGTGTTCGTGCCCGCCGGGCCGTTCCTCATGGGCACCGGCACGCTGCCCTGGGCGTACGACAACGAGCGCCCCGCCCACCGGGTGGACCTGCCCGCGTACTGGATCGACCGTTTCCCGGTGACCAACGGGGCCTACACCGCGTTCGTCGACGCCGGCGGCTACGACGACCCCCGCTGGTGGGCCCCCGAGGGGTGGCGCTGGCGTCAGGAGAGCGGCGCCGTGGCCCCCCTGTTCTGGACGAAGGACGGCGACACCTGGTGGCGCACCCGCTTCGGCCGCACGGAGCCCGTGCCGGCGGACGAGCCGGTGCAGCACGTCTGCTGGTACGAGGCCGACGCCTACGCCCGCTGGGCGGGCCGGCGCCTGCCCACCGAGGCCGAGTGGGAGAAAGCCTGCGGCTGGGACCCCGAGGCCGGCCGTGCCCGCACCTACCCGTGGGGCGAGGAGGACCCCGGGCCCGGCCGCGCCAACCTCGGCCACCGCGCCGCCCGTCCCGCCCCGGTCGGCGCCTACCCGTCCGGCGCGAGCGCCTACGGCGCCGAGCAGATGATCGGCGAGGTCTGGGAGTGGACCGCGTCCCATTTCCTGCCTTATCCCGGGTTCCGCAGCTTCCCCTACCCCGAGTACAGCGAGGTCTTCTTCGGCCCCGACCACCGCGTGCTGCGCGGCGGCTCCTGGGCGGCCGACCCCGCCGCCGTCCGCACCACGTTCCGCAACTGGGACTACCCGATCCGCCGTCAGATCTTCTCCGGCTTCCGCTGCGCCCGCTCCGCCACCCCGGAGCAGGCCTGATGCGCGGCCACCCCACCCGCCCGCGGGAATGCGCGTCCGTTCCCGTCCACCCGTCCACGCCGCGTGGCGGCGCGTCCGCTCCCGTCCACCCGCCGCGTGGGGGCGCGTCCGCTCCCGTCCACCCGCCCGTCACGCGGGGGTGTGTGTAGATGTGCCGTCACGCCGCCTGGCTCGGCGCCCCGCGTACGCTCGCGTCGCTGATCGGTGAGCCGGAGCACGGCCTGCTGACCCAGTCCTACGCGCCCCGCATGCAGCGCCACGGCCGGGTCAACGCCGACGGGTTCGGCATGGGCTGGTACGACCAGGCGCGCGCCGCGCCCGTCCGGTACCGCAGGGCCGTCCCCATGTGGGCGGACGCCAACCTGGCGGCCCTCGCCGAGGTGGCCCGCTCCGGCTGCCTGCTGGCCGCCGTCCGGTCCGCCACGGTCGGCATGCCCATCGAGGAGACCGCCACCGCCCCGTTCACCGACGGCCGCCACCTGCTCAGCCTCAACGGCCGCGCCGCGCCTGACGCCGTCCGCGCCCTGGCCGCCGACGCCGAGAGCCCCTGCGACGCCGCCTGGCTGGCCGCCGGCGTCTTCACCCTGCTGCGCGCCGGCACCCCCCTGCCCGCCGCCCTCGCCGAGACCGTCGCGAGGACCGCCGCCAAGGACCCGGCCGCCCGCCTGAACCTCCTCGCCTGCGACGGCGCCACCGTGGCCGCCACCACCTGGGGCGACACCCTCTACCTGCGCGAGGACCCCGGCGGCGTGCTCCTCGCCAGCGAGCCCCTCGACGACCACCCCGCCTGGCGCCCCGTCCCCGACCGCCACCTGGTCCTCGCCACCGGGGACGGCGTGCGCGCCGAGCCCCTGTGACCGGACAGACCGGCCAGACCACACACCCAGCGACACAGTCAACGAACCGGGAGAGCCTCGTGCCCGTCAGCCCGTCAGCCGTGCGCCTGATCGACCACCTCGACCGCGACCACCTGCGCCGCGCCCTGGAGAACGACGTCCGCACCGGCCTCACCGCGACCCCGAAACACCTGCCGCCCAAGTGGTTCTACGACGCCCGCGGCAGCGACCTGTTCACCCGGATCACCCGCCTGCCCGAGTACTACCCGACCCGCCGCGAACTGGCCATCCTCCGTGAGCAGGCCGGCGACATCGCCGCCCGCGCCGCCGCCGACACCCTGGTGGAACTCGGCTCAGGCACCAGCGAGAAGACCGTCCTGCTCCTCGACGCCCTCACCGCCAAGGGCCTCACCACCTACACCCCCGTGGACGTCGACGCCTCCACCCTGACGTCCGCCGCCCACCGCCTCACCGCCCGCTACCCCGCCCTCACCGTCCAGCCCGTACGCGCCGACTTCGAACACCACCTGGCCGCCCTCCCGCGACAGGGCCGCCGCATGATCGCCTTCCTCGGCGGCACCATCGGCAACCTGGTCCCCGCCGACCGCACCCGTTTCCTCACCACCCTCCGCGCCACCATGACCCGCGGCGACACCTTCCTCCTCGGCGCCGACCTGGTCAAGGACACCACCCGCCTGATCGCCGCCTACGACGACGCCGCCGGCGTCACCGCGGAGTTCAACCGCAACGTCCTGCACGTCGTCAACCGCGAACTCGGCGCGGACTTCGTCCCCGAGGACTTCGAGCACGTGGCCCTCTACGACGAACACGACGACTGGATCGAGATGCGCCTGCGCGCCACCCGCGACATGCGCGTCACCGTACGCGCCCTCGGCCTCACCGTCCCCTTCGCCGCGGGGGAGGAGACGCTCACCGAGATCAGCGCCAAGTTCCGCCTCCCCGGCCTGCGCGCGGAGCTGACCGCCGCCGGGTTCACCGTCGACCACGCCTACACCGACCCCGGCGGCGACTTCACGCTCGTCCTCGCCCGCGCCTGACCCCGGGGAAACGAGAAGGCCCCGGCGGCGCGCGCCGGGGCCTCGCAGCGGACGGTCAGCCGGCCCGGGTCAGGTGGAAGGTGAGCTCCAGGTCGGCGTCGCGGTGGGCGGGCAGGGTCGTGGGTGGTTCGCCCTCGGTGACGGTGGTGGCGAGGACCTCCTCGGCCACGTGGGCCGCGTCGGCGCGCAGGGCCTCGGCGAGGTCGCCGCGGGCCGTCCACCACAGGGAGATGCGGTCGGTGATCTCCAGGCCGGTGGACTTGCGGGCCTCCTGCACCAGGCGGATCACGTCGCGGACCAGGCCCGCCCGGTACAGCTCGGGGGTGACCTCCAGGTCCAGGGCGACGGTCTCGCCGGAGCCGGTGCCGACGGCGCCGGTCTCCACGGCCCAGCCGGCTTTCGGGTGCTCGGTGACGATCAGGTCGTCCGGGCCCAGGGTCACCTTCTCGCCGGAGACCACCACCGTCGCGGTGTCGCCCGAGCGGATGGCCGCGGCCAGCGTCGCCGGGTCGGCGGCGGTGATGGCCGCGGCGACCGCCTTGGTGCCGCCGCCGAAACGTTTGCCGAGCGCACGGAAGTTGGGCTTCACCGTGAAGGACACCAGGTCCGCCGAGTACGCCGACAGGTCCTCCAGCGACCGCACGTTGAGCTCGTCGGCGATCAGCTCACGCAGCGAGCCCGGCAGTGACGACCACCCGGCGGCGCCGACCAGGGCCCGCGCCAGCGGCTGGCGGGTCTTCACGCCGCTGCCCGCCCGCGCGGAGCGGCCGAGCTCCACCAGGCGGCGCACCAGCGCCATGCGCTCGGACAACCCCGGGTCCAGCAGGTCCTCGTCCACCTCGGGCCAGGAGGCCAGGTGGACCGAGGCGGGGGCGTCCGGCGCCCGCAGCACGTCCCACACGTAGTCGGTGACGAACGGCACCAGCGGCGCCATCAGCCGCGTCACCGTCTCGAGCGCCCCGTACAGGGTGGCGAACGCCGACACGTCGCCGGACCAGAACCGGCGGCGGGAGCGGCGCACGTACCAGTTGGACAGGTCGTCGAGGAACTCGGTGAGCCGCCGCCCCGCCCGCGCGGTGTCGAACACCTCCATCGCCTCGGTGACCTCGGCCACGGTGCGGTTCAGCTCCGCCAGCGCCCACCGGTCGATCAGCGGCCGGTCCGCCGGGGCGGGCGCCTCGGCCAGCCGGGACGGCGACCACGACTCGGCGTTGGCGTACAGCGTGAAGAAGGACGTGGTGTTCCAGTAGGTCAGCAGGACCTTGCGGACGATCTCCTCCAGCGCCGCGTGCCCCACCCGGCGCGGCGACCACGGCGAGCCGGAGGTCGCCATGTACCACCGCAGGGCGTCGGCGCCGTGGTGCTCCATCAGCGGCACCGGCTGCAGCACGTTGCCGAGGTGCTTGCTCATCTTGCGGCCGTCCTCGGCGAGGATCAGGCCGAGGCAGAGCACGTTCTCGTACGACGACCGGTCGAACACCAGTGTGCCGACGGCCATCATGGAGTAGAACCAGCCGCGGGTCTGGTCGATCGCCTCGCAGATGAACTGCCCGGGGTAGGACTGCTCGAAGACGTCCTTGTTGGTGTGCGGGGCGCCCCACTGCGCGAACGGCATCGCGCCCGAGTCGTACCACACGTCGATCACGTCGGGCACCCGGCGGGCCTCGTGGCCGCACACCGGGCAGTCGAACGTCACGTCGTCCACGTACGGCCGGTGCGGGTCGAGCGCGGTCAGGTCGCGCCCGGCCAGGTCGCCGAGCTCCTTCAGCGACCCGACGCACGTGACGTGCGACTCGTCGGCGGAGCAGACCCACAGCGGCAGCGGCGTGCCCCAGTAGCGGGACCGCGACAGCGCCCAGTCGACGTTGTTGCGGAGCCACTCGCCGTAGCGGCCCTCCTTGATGGTGGGCGGGAACCAGTTGGTGCGCTCGTTCTCGGCGAGCAGGCGGTCCTTGACGCGGGTGGTGCGGATGTACCAGGACGGGAGCGCGTAGTACAGCAGCGGCGTGTGGCAGCGCCAGCAGTGCGGGTAGCTGTGGTCGAAATGGCCGCCGCGCAGCAGCAGTCCACGGGCCCGCAGGTCCGCGGTGAGCCGCTCGTCGGCGTCCTTGAAGAACACCCCGCCGACCATCGGCACCTCGGGCAGGAACCGCCCGTCCGGTCCGATCGGGTTGACCACCGGCAGGCCGTACCGCTTGCAGGTCGCCATGTCGTCGGCGCCGAACGCCGGTGCCTGGTGCACCAGCCCGGTGCCGTCCTCCACGGTGACGTACCCGGCGAGCACCACGAAGTGGGCCGCGGGGATGTCGACCAGCTCGAACGGCCGCGAGTACGGCGTGTGCTCCAGCTCGGCGCCCTGGACCCGCTCGGTGACCGTCCAGCCCTCGCCGAGCGCGGCGCCGAGCAGCGGCTCGGCCACGAGGACCGGCCGCTCGCCGTCCTTGGCCGCGACCACGTAGGTCACGTCGGGGTGCACGGCGACGGCCGTGTTGGACACCAGGGTCCACGGCGTGGTGGTCCACACCAGCAGGTCGGTGCCCTCGAAGCGGCCGGAGGTCACCGGCATGCGCACGTACACCGACGGGCTGGTCACGGTCTCGTAGCCGCCCGGCTGGCCGAGCTCGTGGTCCGACAGGCCGGTGCCGCAGCGCGGGCAGTACGGCGTGATGCGGAAGTCGCGGAACAGCAGGTCCTTCTCCCAGATGACCTTCAGCGACCACCACACCGCCTCGACGTAGGCGGGGTCCATCGTGCGGTAGGCCTGGGTCATGTCGACCCAGTAGCCCATGCGCTCGGTCATCTCCTCGAACGCGTCCACGTGCCGCAGCACCGACTCGCGGCAGCGCTCGTTGAACGCCGCGATGCCGTACGCCTCGATCTCCGGCTTGCCGGACAGGCCGAGCTCCTTCTCCACGGCCACCTCGACGGGCAGGCCGTGGCAGTCCCAGCCGGCCTTGCGGGGCACGTGGAAGCCGCGCATCGACTTGTAGCGCGGGAAGACGTCCTTGAACACACGGGCCTCGACGTGGTGCACGCCGGGCATGCCGTTGGCGGTGGGCGGGCCCTCGTAGAACACCCAGGAGGGGCCGCCGGCGTTCTGCTCCAGGGAGCGCTCGAAGACCTTCCCGTCACGCCACCGGGTCAGCGTCTCCTTCTCGAACGCGGGAAGGTCGACCCGCGAGGGAAGCGGGCGGAAGTAGGGCGAAGTCATCGTCGGGACGGTCCTCCACGCGAGAATTCCTCAATGGCGTGGAGGGACGAGGCCGGGGGCCCCGCGGTACCACCCTCCTTGACCACGATTGCGGGGATTTTCCCGTATCGAGGTCCACTCTTGTCTTCGTGGCCGGGTCTACTGGGCCATGGCGGCCGTTCTTCCGGCGGCTCCGGGGTGATCTTCCCTCCGGCCTCGCCCCGGGCTCGCACCGTCCCCGGGTCGCTCCGGCGAGGGGTGCGGAGGTACTCGTCCCCATCAACGCCTTGCAAACTGAAACGATATCTCACGGCGAGGGGAGGCTCGACACGATTATGCGGCTCATGATCAGGGTGCGGCCGGGCTCGGCGCGTGAATCCGTCGGCGGCGCCTACGGGGAGCACGCCGTCGTGGTCAAGGTGAGCGCCCGCGCCGTGGACGGCAAGGCCACCGAGGCCGCCCTGCGCGCGGTCGCGGCGGCCTTCGGGGTGCGGAGGGCGGACGTGCGGCTCGTCAGCGGGGCGACGAGCCGGGACAAGGTCATCGAGATCCTGGGAGATCACCAGGAATTGACCGAAAGGGCGGTGGCGTTACGGATGACGTAAACGGTCGGCGCGTCGGTTGTTCTTCGGAAATGGCCGACCTATGCTTCCCGCACTGCTCAAAGGCGTGATCGGCGAGGAGGCCTTCATGGCCGGTGTGACGCGGGCGGGAAAGCCCGCCACTCAGATCGACGGCGGTAGCGGCTGGACCGGCGAGGAGCTCTCCGTCGTCCGCCACCGCCTGCAGGGGGAGATCGAAGAGCTCAACGCCGAGGTCGCGCGGGCCGAGTCGCAGATCGCCTCCGGGGACATCAGCGACAGCGCGGGGGACGACCAGACGGACGCCGGCGCCAAGACGTATGAGCGGGAACGCGAGATCGCCCTTACCCTGAATGCGCGAGATCTGGTCGCGCAGAACGAGCGGGCGATAGCCCGCATCGACGCAGGAACTTACGGAGTGTGCGAATCGTGCCACAAGCCGATCGGCAAGGAGCGGCTGCAGGCGTTCCCGAGGGCGACGCTGTGCGTGTCGTGCAAGCAGCGGGAGGAGCGCCGCTGAACGACCCCGAGGCCACCGAGGAGTCCTCGGGCGTCCGCCGCGTCGCTGTGCTTGCCGCGGTGGCCGTGGTGGTCTACGTCCTGGACCTGATCACCAAGACGATCGTGGTGTCGCTGCTGGAGGGCGGCGACCCGGTCACCGTGATCGCCGACGTGCTGCGGCTGCGGGTGATCCGCAACCCCGGCGCCGCGTTCAGCATCGGGACCGGCATGACCGTCGTGTTCACCGTCATCGCCGCCGGGGTGGTGGTCGCCATCCTGCGCACCGCCCGGCGGCTGCGCAGCGTGCCGTGGGCGGTCACCCTGGGCCTGCTGCTCGGCGGCGCCCTCGGCAACCTCACCGACCGCGTCTTCCGCGCCCCCGCGCCCCTGCAAGGGCACGTCGTGGACTGGGTCGAGGTGTTCCCCGCCACGGGCTTCCCCGTGTTCAACGTCGCCGACTCCGCCATCGTGTGCGGCGGCATCCTCGCGGTCTTCCTGGCCTGGCGCGGCTACCAGATCGACGGTACCCGCGTCACCGGCGGCCCCGAGCCGTCCCCCTCACCTGAGCCGTCCCCCGCCGCGGACGACGACGCCGGGCGCGGTGAGCCCCGTGGGTGAGCTGCGCAGCCTCCCCGTGCCCGACGGCCTGGAGGGCGAGCGGCTGGACGCCGCGCTGGCCCGCCTGTTCGGTTTCTCCCGCACCCGCGCCGCCGAGCTGATCTCCTCAGGGGACGTCCACCTCGACGGCGCCACCGCCGCCAAGTCCGACCGCGTGCACGCCGGCGCCTGGCTGGAAGTCGTGATCCCTCCGCCGCCCGCCGCGCCGGTCCCCGTGGCCGAGCCCGTCCCCGGCATGCGGGTCCTGTACGAGGACGACGACATCGTGGTGGTCGACAAACCCATCGGCGTCGCCGCCCACCCCACCGTCGGCTGGACCGGCCCCACCGTGCTCGGCGGCCTGCTCGGCACCGGCCACCGCGTCGCCACCAGCGGCGCCGCCGAACGCCAAGGCATCGTGCACCGCCTGGACGCCAACACGACCGGCGTGATGGTGGTGGCCAAGAGCGAGGTGGCGTACTCCCACCTCAAGCGCGCCTTCAAGGAGCGCACCGTGGAGAAGCACTACCAGGCCCTGGTCCAAGGCCACCCCGACCCCCTGCGCGGCACCGTGGACGCTCCCATCGACCGCCACCCCTCCGGTGACGGCCGCTTCGCCGTGGTGGCAGGCGGCAAACCCTCCATCACCCACTACGACACGATAGAAGCCTTCCGCGCCGCCTCCCTGCTGGACATCAAGCTGGAAACCGGCCGCACCCACCAGATCCGCGTCCACATGTCCGCCACCCGCCACCCCTGCGTAGGCGACCTGATGTACGGCGCCGACCCCCGCCTGGCCACGCACCTGGGCGTGACCCGCCAATGGCTCCACGCCATCTCCCTCTCTTTCACCCACCCCACAACCAACACCCAGGTAACCTTCACCAGCCCCCCTCCCCCCGACCTGTCCCGAGCCCTGGACCAGGCCCGCACAGAGTCCTGACCCCACCCGGCACCCCGCCCCATGAACGGCCGCCCCGAAGCCCTGCCTCCCGGCGGCTGTCCTACGCCGCGTTCGCCGCGAGAGCGGCCGGAGTCCTGACACACCGGCGGCTGCCGTACGCCGCGTTCGGCACGAGAGCGGCACCGGAGTTCTGACACACCGGCGGTTGCCGTACGCCGCGTTCGCCGCGAGAGCGGCACCGGAGTTCTGACACACCGGCGGTTGCCGTAAGCCGCGTTCGGCGCGAGAGCGGCCGGCCCAATTCCGGACACACCGGCGGTTGAGGTGCGCCGCGTTCGGCCGGGGCCGCGGCCCGTGCGACCCGCGGCCGACGGGCGCAGCCCGAGGACGGCGGGCGCGGCCCAGTGAGTGGGGGATCAGTGGGAGACCGCCGGCCCCAGCCACCCCTCCTGGCTGGGCGTCTCAGCTGTGTTAAGGGGGCGAACGGGACGGGCGCCCCTGACGGGTGTTCACCGCGTCCAACAGGGTGGACGGGCCGCCGCGTGGGGGGCTGGGCCGGTGAACGGCCGGGCGGAGTTCCGACGCCCCAGGTGGGGGAACGGTACGACGGCGGGGCCGGCCCATGAGCAGGGAGCCAGGAGAGAGAATCACCCGCCCCAGCCAACCGCCGTGGCTGGGCGCTTCAGTCGTGCTGCGAGGGCAGGACGAGGGACGTCTCGTGCCGGGCGTTCACCGCGTCCAGCGAGGGGCCGGAGCCGCCGTCCATGTCCTGGCCTTCGCCGCCGTCGCCCCGCGGTGAGCCCTCCTCGGCGTGGCCGGGCGGGATCTCGTTGGAGCCGCCGGAGTCCTCCGGCTCGGGAGATTCGCTGGTCGGCTCATCGGACGGCTTGTCTGGTTCGTCGTTCTTGTCCTTGTTCTTGTCGCCTTTGTTGTCGTCCTGCTCACCAGGCCCGTTGCCCCTGTTGTCGTCAGAGCGGTCAGGCGTGGGGGCGACAGGGGGAGCCTGGGAGTAGCTGGGCCGGTCCCCCCGGGTGACCGGCTCGGTGCCCGGCGGCGGAGTGGGAGTGACCGAGACCGTCACGTGCACCGTGGGGGACACCGACGGGGTGGTCTGCCGCCCGTCCATCTGGGCCAACATCCAGGCGGCCCCCCCGGTCACCAGCCCGACCGACAACACCAGCGCACCGAGCCCGGCGACCGCCATGCCGCGCCCGCCGCGCCCCGTCCCGGCGGGGGACTCCGTCGTGGCGCGCGCGTCATCGCGCACCGGCACGGCCCCCACGGCGAACGGCCCGTGCCGCGGCCCCTCCTGCGGCTCCGCAGGCCGAGGCACCGGCGGGGTCGGGGTCATCGCGGTCGCCGCCGCGGCCTCGGGGTCGCGGCGCTGCGCCGGCACCGACGGCGCGGTCGGCTCAGGCGCCAGGCCGTCCGCCACCATCCGCAGGTACGCCTCGGCGTCCGCGGGGGCCAGCCGCTCCGCCGGGTCCTTGCGCAGCAGCCCGTCCAGCAGCGGCGCGAGCGGCCCGGCCAGGCGCATCGGCTCGGGCGGGTCGTGCATCACCGCACCGAGCGTCGCCAGCGGGTTGCCGCGCTGGAACGGCGAACGGCCCTCCACCGCGACGTACAGCGTGACCCCGAGCGACCACAGGTCGGACGCGCGGGTGGCCTGCGCGCCGCCGGCCCGCTCGGGGGCGATGAACGCCGGGGTGCCGATCAGCATGCCGGTCCGGGTGACCGGGGAATCGTCCTCCAGGGTCGCGATGCCGAAGTCGGTGAGCACCGCCCGCCCGCTGTCCTTGGCCAGGAGCACGTTGTCAGGCTTGACGTCCCGGTGCAGCACCCCGGCACGGTGCGCGGCGCGCAACGCGGACAGCAGCTCCAGGCCGATGCGGGCCACCCGGGTCGGAGGGAGCGCCCCGTGGTCGCGGACGTGAGCGCCGAGCGTGTCGGACGGCACGAGCTGCATGACGAGCCAGGGGTGGCCGTTCTCCTCGAACACGTCGTAGACCGTGGCGACGCTCGGGTGACTCACCCGCCCCGCGGCCCGGGCCTCGCGGAACGTCCTCAACGTGAAGATCTCCCGCTCGGACCCGGTCAGCTCCGGCGGGGCGATGACCTCTTTGACCGCGACGTCACGACCGAGGACCTCATCGCGGGCACGCCACACCGTGCCCATCCCACCTCGGCCGATTCGTTCGAGCAGGCGGTAGCGGCCTGCTACGACTTGCTCTGTGACCTGGGAGGATTCCGGCATGAAGACCTGGCTACCCCCAAAAGGGGATCGCATGCCCTCTAGAGAGGTTCAGGCCGAAAACTCTGGGCGAACCTCACGAAACGGGGATATTCCTCTTTCCATGCGTCGTGGCGGGTGTGCCAGTACAACGTGAACTGCCGCCCGTCCGGCGTGACGAACGCCCGGTCCACCACGTGCGCCGTCCCCGACTTCATGCGCCAGGTGAACTCCCAGTCCGCCGCGGGCCACCCCATGAACGACCCCGGCGTCAGCTCGATCAGCCGGTACCCCGGCAGCCACCCCCGCTCGTTCGACTCCCGCGCCACCGTGCGCAACGCGTCCACCGGCCGGGGATCCGTCCACGGCGTCGTGTCCACCAGCAGATAACTCGCCGACCCCGGCAACCGGAAACTCACCCGCGTCTTCTGCCGCCCGAACTCCACCCACCGCGGCGGCAACGCGATCCCGAACCCGAGCCGATCCTTGTGCCACCGCCACCCCTGCGGCACCACCGGCGGCGGCGCGGACGGCTCCCCCCGCCCGTTCCCCGTGGCCCGGGGTGTGGCCCCACCCGTGCCTAGAGGCGTGGCCCCATCCGTGACCTGGGGTGTGTCGCCGGATGAAGCATCGTCCGTGGCCACCGGCGTGGCACCCCCCGTGGCCCCGGTCCCCGGCTCCGGCGAGCCCCCCACCGGCGGCGACTCACCCGAGGGCACCCCCGCCGACCCCTCCGGCGTGACCTCCACCCCTGCACCCGTCGCGGAGAACCTCTGATACCCATACCACCCGGCCACCCCCACCCCCGCCTCGGCCCGCCCGAGCACCTCTCCCCCGGTGT
>NZ_JBDPMD010000082.1:0-23189 GCF_039871875.1 Sphaerisporangium sp. B11E5
GGGTGGGGGTGGGAGTGGGGGTGGGACCGGCCAGTTCCTTGATGCGGATGTTGCGGTACGCCACCACGTCGCCGGACCCGTGGTTCTGGATGCCGATGTAGCCCTGCTGGAGCGAGCGGGCCGGGTCGGTGTTGGTGAAGTCGTTGATCTTGGTGCCGTTCAGGAACACCTGCAGCCGCTCGCCCTCGACCAGCAGTTCGTAGGTGTTCCACTGGCCCGGCGGGTTCAGCGCCGCGTCCCGTGCGGCGGTGTCAGCCGACTTGAACCCGTAGATCGCGCCCGTCGTCTTGTCCGCGCTGTCGGTCGCGTCGATCTGCACTTCGTACCCGGTGTCGAGCGCCGTCTGCGGATTGCTGGTGGCCGGGAACCCGACGACCACCCCGGAGTTGGAGTCGCCGGTCAGTCTCCAGTCGAGCTTGAGCGAGTAGGAACGGAACTCCTTGGCGTTGTACCACAGCATGCCCATGCCGCCCTGGGAGGTCAGCGTGGCGTCGCTGTTGGTGAACGACCCCGGCCCGGCCTGCGTCCAGCCGGTGGTCGAGCCGTTGTACAACGTCGTGTACCCGGTCTCCGGGCGGCAGTCGGCGTTGGTGGCCTTGGCCGCGTACCGGATGCCGCCGAGCAGCAGCGTGCGGAACGCCGTGTCGGAGTACGACTCCTGGGTGTGCCCGAGGCCGGTGTAGAACGCCCGCCCCGCGGACTGGGGACGGCACCAGGTGATGGGGTGGTCACCCATGCCGCCACCGCTGTAGCTGCTCTCGTCCAGGCTCTGCAGCACCCGCACGGACGAGCGGGGGTTGGTGCGGTAGTTGTACCACTCGTCGGTGCGTGACCAGGTCTGCGCGAGGTGCGCCGTGGCGGCGTGCGCCCGGTCCTCGGTCCGCACGGTGGCCCGCTGGATGGCCGGGTGGTTGTTGAACCAGGCCCCCATGAGCTGCCCGTAGTACGCCCAGTTGTACTCGGTGTCCGCGGCCGAGTGCACCCCCACGTAACCGCCGCCGCCGTTCACGTACGACTGGAAGGCGGACTGCTGGGTGTCGTTCAGCACGTCACCGGTGGTGTTGAGGAACACCACCGCCTTGTACTGGGCGAGGTTGGACGCGTTGAAGGCGTTGGAGTCCTCGGTGGCGTCCACGGTGAAGTCGTTGGCGGAGCCGAGTTGCTGGATGGTCTGGATGCCGACGGGGATGGCGTCGTGCCGGAAGCCGGCCGTCTTGGAGAACACCAGCACCTTGTAGGAGGCGGCCTGGGCGGGGACGGCGGGGATCAGCACCGCGGCGGCGGCGACGAGCGCCACCGCGGCCGCCGGCAGGCGACGCAACAGAGAGGTCTTGCGGTCGCTTCCCGACGCGGGTGCGGCGGGGGTCAGATGTCGCAGCATGGGTTTCCTTCCGTCGCGGTGCCCGGCGCGGCGGCTTCGTCGATGAAGCCGCCGCGCCGGGCCGTCACGCGATTGGTGGTTCGCGGTGCGGTCGAGGCCGGGGGTGCCTCAGACGCGGGTCCACTTCTGGTTGTTCTGGCCGTTGCACGTATAGATATGTGCGCGGGTGCCGTTGGCGGTGCCGCCGCTGACGACGTCCAGGCACTTGTTCGCCCCGACCGCGGTGATGCTGCCGTCGGAGTTGAAACGCCACTTCTGGTTGTTCTGGCCGTTGCAGTCCCAGATGATCACTGCGGTACCGTCCGCCGTGCCACCACCGTTGACGTCCAGGCACTTGCCGCCGTACACCCGCAGCTCACCCGCACTGGTCGAGGTCCACTGCTGGTTGACCTGCCCGTTGCAGTCCCAGATCAGCACCTGCGCGCCATTGGCCTGAGAAGCACCGTTGACGTCCAGGCACCGCCCCGACGCCACACCACGCAACGCGCTCGTGCCCGCCGTGGGAGTGGGAGTCGGAGTCGGGGTGGGCGTGGGAGTGGGGGATGTGCCGGAGTCGAGGGTGAAGGCGTCCAGGTCGAACAAGTACCCCTGACCGGTGGCCCCGCGGAACACCAGGTACAACGTGGTCGTGCCCGACGGCACACCGCTGATGCTCGCGGTGACGGTGGCGAAGGTCTCCCAGTTCCCGGTGACCGGGACGGTCGCGGTGCCGAGCAGGGTGCCGCTCGCCGAGCCGGCCCGCACCTCGATCCTGCCGCCGGCGCCGGCGGAGGACACCCGCGCGGTGAACCGCGTGGCGCCGGTCGGCGAGTAGGGCTGGAAGGCGATCCAGTCGCCGTCGTCGGTGAAGCCGATGGTCTTACCGCCCTCGGCGCTGGTGTGGTCGGCGGTCTGTATGCCCTGCTGGGTGGTGAAGTGCTCGGCCTGGCGGTGCCGCGGCTGGAGCGTGCGGGTGCTGGTGGTGGTCAGGCCGCCGTTGTCGGTGTAGGTCGCCACGAACAGGCCGTAGAGGTTGGCCGCGGCGTCGTGCTCGCCGTCCACCGGCACCGTGATCGTCCCGCTGCAGCTTCCCGTCTTGCCGGTGATCTGGTGGCTGTGGCTGTCATGCCCCAGGTAGTAGGTCACCGTCACCTTCGAGCAGTCCAGCGCGCCGTCCTCGGCGTCGCTTCCCGTCACCTGGAACGGGACGGTGTCGCCGAAGGAGAACAACTGGCCGTCGCCGGGCTGGGACAGGGTGACCGACGGGGCGGTGTTGCCCACGGTGACGATCACGCTCGCGGTGCCGGTGAGCCCCTGCGGGTCGCGGACGGTCAGTGTCGCGGTGAAGGTGCCGGTGGCGGTGTAGGTCTTGGACGGGTTGGCGGCGGTGGAGCTGGTGCCGTCGCCGAAGTTCCACGAGTACGTCAGCGTCCCGCCCTCGGGGTCGGAGCTGCCGGCCGAGGAGAAGTTCACCGTCAGCGGCGCCGGCCCGGAGGTCTTGTCCGCCGCCGCCTTGGCGATCGGGTTGCGGTTGGCCGTGCCGATGTACTCGATGCGGTACAGCGCCTGGTTGTTGCTGCCGGTGCCGTAGTCCAGCACGTACAGGGCGCCGTCCGGGCCGAAGGCCATGTCCATGACCTGGGTGCCGGTCCACGGGAACGCCGAGATCTCGCCGTAACCGCCGTCGGCCTTCACCTCGATGGCCTTGATCCAGCGCCGGCCGTACTCACCGGCGAAGAACCGCCCGTCCAGCGACTGGGGGAACTTCACGCTGGAGTTCAGGTTCGGGTCGTAGCGGTAGACCGGGCCGCCCATCGGCGACTCCGAACCGCTGCCGAACTCCGGCGGCGACCCCGAGTCCCCGGCGTACCTGATCCAGGCCGGCTTCGCCGGCGGCAACGTGGCCAGGCCCGTGTTGCGGAAGGAGTTGTTGGCCGGGCCACCCGAGCAGTTGTACTTCGCGCCGGTGCTGTTGGTGGCGAAGTTCCACTCGTTGTAGGTCTCGGTTGTGCTGTTGCTGCCGGTGCAGTACGGCCAGCCGTAGTTCCCCGGGGCGGTGATCCGGTTGAACTCCACCTGCCCGCTCGGGCCGCGGTTGGAGTTGGTCGACCCCGCGTCCGGGCCGTAGTCGCCCAGGTAGACGATACCGGTGGCCTTGTCCACGCTCATCCGGAACGGGTTGCGGAGCCCCATCGCGTAGATCTCCGGCCGCGTCCTGGCGGTGCCCGGCGCGAACATGTTGCCGCTCGGGATGGTGTACGTGCCGTCGGCCTGCGGCTTGATACGCAGCACCTTGCCCCGCAGGTCGTTGGTGTTGCCCGCCGAGCGCTGCGCGTCGTACTGCGGGTTGCGGTTGGTGCGCTCGTCCAGCGGCGAGTACCCGGCCGACTCGAACGGGTTGGTGTCGTCACCGGTGGTCAGGTACAGGTTGCCCGCCGCGTCGAAGTCGATGTCGCCACCCACGTGGCAACACTGGCCCCGGTCGTTGGGGACCCGCAGCACGACCTTCTCGCTGCTCATGTTCAACGTCTCGTCGGAGTTCAGCGTGAACCGCGACAGGTACAGCTCGCCCTTCCACTGGTCGAACTGCGCCTGCGTGCCGGTGGCGGGAGCGTCCCCGCTGGACGTGCTCAGCCGGGGCGAGTAGTACAACCAGACATACCGGTTGGAGGCGAACCCCGGGTCCACCGCGACGCCCTGCAACCCTTCCTCGTCGTGGGCGTAGACGCTCAGCCTGCCCGCCACTTTGGTGTTGCCGGCCGCGTCGGTGACCCGCACCGTCCCGTCACGCGCCGTGTGCAGAACCGACCGGCTCGGCAACACGGCCAGCGACATGGCCTCGCCCAGTTCCGCACCTCCCGACGCCAGCGATATCTGCTGGTAATCGGACGCCGGAATGGGCGCCGCGACCGCTGCCGGAGTGTTGAGCGACACGGCTGCGGAGACAAGAAGCCCCAACGTGGCCAATGTGTGCAGCCACGGACGTCGGAACATAGGGGACGTTCCTTCCTGACGTGAACAGTTCAGTCAGGCAAAGGCGCGCGCCGCCACGCTGTTGCCAGATGAGGGTTGACCATCGACCGCGCACCGACCCGGTCTCAGACACCCGATGTTAAGCAGAGGTTTCGCGCTGTCAAGGCCGTCAGCGGGCCGCTGCCCGACCTATACATCGGGTCTATCTTTGGGTTACGCGAGACAAGCCCCGCACCAGGAGTTTCGATCCGGGCAACGGGCAGGACGGTCTCTCTCGGACGGGGAAATCTGGAGAGCCCACAGCCCTTGATCTGAAATTTTCAATTCAGACATGGGATGTAGGACGCATCTCACCATCAAGAGTCCTCGATGGCAAGCCCGCGATCCGGGTCTCATGGCCGAGATGGAAAGTACTCCGCCGGAGCGGATCTGGGCACCACGGGCCGCGGCCAGGAGAAGACATCCCATGTCGGCGGCTCGGCAGGCGCTGTCACCGGCGCCGGAGGCGGCCGGTCGCTTCCCGTCCCCCGCGGTGGCCTCGGCGGTTGCACGACCGTGCAACGCGTCGTACCGAACGGACGCCGGCCGATCACTTGGGGGACGGCGACTTCCGAAGAGTCATACTTTCAGGGAACGGCTAGGAGGGAGCACGGTGACCGACACCCCGCGCGAGAGCGGATACCGGCCGGGTTATGAGGTGGCCGCCGAGCAGGTACTCGAATTGATCGTCCGGCTTCGCCTGCGTCCGGGCGACCGCATGCCGACCGAGAACGAACTCGCCCGGCAACTGGGCACCAGCCGTACCGTGGTCCGCGAGGCGGTGAAGATACTGTCCGCGCTAGGCCGGGTGCGCGCGCAGAAGGGCCGCGGCCTGTACGTGGCCGACGACGAGGGAATGCTCGGCACCGGCCGCTGGGCGTCCTTCTTCCTCCCGACCGACCTGGACCACGTCTACACGCTGTTCGAGTTCCGCCGGGCACAGGAGATGGAGACCAGCCGGCTGGCTGCCCGCCGGGCCACCCCCGCTGAGCTCAGGGCCATCGAGGAAGCGGCCGGCGTGTGCCGTCACGGCTTCGAGACCGGACGGGAAGACCTGTTCAACAAGGGTGACGACACCTTCCATACCGCTGTCGCCACGGCGTCACACAACATGTTCCTCCAGATAGCGGTGCGGGAGGCCCGCAGGCTGCAGGCGCAGTCGAGCCTCATGGGCTTGCGCGGCTCAGTGGGCGGGCACGCCGCCAAAGCCGTCGAGGAGCACGACGCCATCTACCGGGCCATCAGCGTGGGCGACGCCGAGGCGGCCGCCCAGGCCGCCGCCACCCACATCGACAACACCCTCGACGACTACAGGAGACAGATCCAGCAGCTCCTCTTCTCCTCGTCGCACTGATCTCGCTCCGCCGAGAGCGATCCCAGTCCAACTTGGGGCAAAACATAACTCGTATGACGTCTTATGTCAACGCGGATCACACCACGGTGCAGGGGACGCCGTTGAGGGTGAAAGCGGTGGGTTCGGCGGTGTTGCCGGTGTGGGTGGCCTGGAAACCGACGTCGATGGTGGCTCCGGGGGCGAGCGCGGCGTTGTGGCTGACGTTGCGGGCGCTCACCTGGCCGCTGGAGGGCGAGTAGGTGGCGTTCCAGCCCGAGGTGATGGACTGGCCGGAGGGCAGGGTGAAGACCAGCGTCCAGCCGTTGACCGCCGAGGTCCCGGTGTTGGTGATGCTGATGTTCGCGGTGAAGCCGTTGTTCCAGGCACTCATCGTGTAGGCGACCCGGAACTGCCCCGTGCCGCCACTCGGTGTCGGTGTCGGCGTAGGGGTGGGTGTCGGAGTGGGTGTCGGGGTGGGCGAGGGACCGCTCACGCTGGTCACGAAGGTCGTCACGCTTCGGGCGGGAAGCGTGACGGTGAGGGAGCCGTTCGACATGCCGGTCGTCCCCTGGGGCGCGACGTTCCTGCTCGCGTCGGTCAGCCAGGACGAGACACTGGAGGCGCTGCCGTTGGCCAGGGTGAACTGCTGGCTCACCGCCGAGGTCCCCTTGTTGACGGCGACGATGACGATGGTGCTGCCGCCCCGGTACGCCGAGACGTAGACGTTCGACGCCGGGTTCGCCGTCGCCTCGACCCGCACATACCCGGGCCGGACGAACCTGGCGAAGTGCGCCATCATGGCACCGCGCTTGCTGATCTGACCGTCCTCACGCATGGGGCCGTAGCTGCGCCGGATGTACCACCAGATGTACGCCTGGAACTCGGCGTCCACCATGGCACGGTGGATGTGCTCCCCCACGTCGAGCGCCTGGGGCCACAGGTCCGCCGAATCGCTGCTGTTGGGGTAGTAGATCTCGGTCATCCAGAGCTCTTTGCCCGCACCCTTCTGCTTGTAGAGGGGATAGGGGAAGTTCGCGTACGACGTGCCGTAGAGGTGGGCCCCGATGATGTCCACGTTGGCGAGCGCCGTGGGGTCGTTGAGTATGGGGTCCGACACGCTCTTCACGTACTGGAAGGACTCGGGCGCGATGACCCTGGTGCTGATCGAGCCGGCGTTCTCCCGCAGGAATCGCAGCATTTCCGTGGAAGTCCACCACGTCCAGGTGTGCGCGTAATCGGGCTCGTTCTGCACGGATATGCCGTACAGGTTCACCCCGTTGTTCCGCATATGGGTGGTGAAGGCGTTCAGGTGCTGGGCGTAGGCCCCGTACGAGCTGTACCGGAGGCGTTTCGCGTCCGTCTGGCTGCCGCGCACGAAGGTCTCGACCATGCTCGCCGGGGGGTTCCACGGCGACGCGATGACGGTCGCCCCGAGTTCCACCGCGCGCCTCGCCGTCGCCAGATCACGGCTCCAGTCCGCCTGGTTCTCGTAGACGGGGATCCTCAGCACGGAGAACCCCAGCCGCCCCTCGCCGGTGCCGAACGCGGTGTCCCGCTGGGCCGCTGTCAGGTCGCCGATCCAGCCCGCGTGGGCCATGCCGCCGAAGCCTCGGATCGTCTGGCGCGTCGCAGAAGGATCGATGACCGCCGTGGCGGCCGCGGCACGCGAGGCACCGAGGACCGATGCCGTGGCCGTGAGGACCGGCACGGCCCCCAGTGTCGTCAGGATGGTTCTCCGGCTCAGCGAGCGTCGCTCGCCGTTCAGGGAGTCGTCTCGATCTCGCACGTGTCTTCCTCTTCGCCGCCGGCGCCGATCGGCAGCTTTGATCGCCGTTGGTTGTTACCGCTAACATCCCCTCCTCCGAACCAGCACGCGGCTGCGACACGGATGCGGCCTTTCCACTCGGCCGCACGGAGGGTGACACTCCAGCGGAGTGTGGTTGCGTCCTCTGGCGAAGGTCAAGCACGAGCAGGTCCGACAACAGGCGAACTGTGCGGATGCGGAACCGGACCCTGAAAATTTCAGCTAAGAAATCCAGTACTTCACGCCTCGGTCCGGCTATCAGGAGATCAACCGCGGCTCTGTCTGAGAGCGCTCACATAGGAGAATTTCGCCGTCTCGCCGCGACCGGAGACCGGTCGCGGCGAGACACGCGTGTCGTGGCGTCAGACGCCGGTGATGGTCCACTGGTTGTTGGTGCTGGTGTTCGGTGTCCACATGATCACGGTGGAGCCGGCGGTGGTGCTGCCCTGGCCGTCGAGGGCCGTGCCGGTGCCGCGGTTGATGATCTGGTAGCGGCCGTTGCCCATGCTGTTCAGGCGCCACTGCTGGTTGTTGCCACCGTTCCAGGCCGACTGCCTGGCGGGGGCGCCGTTGGCGGTGTTGCCCCAGCTGTCGACGACCATGCCGTTGGTGCGGTTGACGATCCGGTACCAGCCGCCGCCGAGGTCCGCGAGCTGCCACTGCAGGTTGGTGCTGCCGTCGTAGTTCCACTGCTTGACGTTGGACCCGGAGGCGACGTTGCCGCCGCTGTCCAGCACCAGACCGCTGGTGACGTTGGCGATCCGCACGTAACCCGCCGGCGTGCCGGCGGTCGTCACCCGCAGCGAGGCGATGGCGTCGTTGTTGCCGGTGGCGGACAGGTTGGCGTTGTCGGCGGTGAACGTCCAGCTCGTGCCGCTGAAGTTGTCGTTCGCGTAGCCGGTCACCTGGTAGCCGCTGGTGACGCGCAGGGAGGAGATGGCCCGCAGGCCGATGCCGAGGGACTGCAGCTGCGCGGCCGTGTAGTCACCCGGGGTCAGGGCGGCACTGGCGCCGCCGTAGTTGGCGTCGGCGTAGACGGTCGCCACGGCGTTGCTGCGCTGCTGGGCGGTCATGCGGTAGGTGCGGCCGGCCTGGCCCGGGAACCGGATGACGTCGGCCTCGGGCTTGGTGACGCTGACGGCGCCGCTCGTCGAGGTGTCGACCACCTCGTAGGTGCCGGTGAACATGCGGTTGCGGACGTTGACGGTGCCGTCGCGGTCGAACCGCACGAGGATCTCGTCGGCGCCGCCGGAGCTCCAGGTGGTGTCCACGGTGTAGCCGCCGCGGCCCCGCAGGCCCTGCACCTTCCCGCTGGGCCAGGCCGACGGCAGCGCGGGCAGCACGTGCAGCTCGCCGTTGTGGCTCTGCAGCAGCATCTCGGCGATGCCCGAGGTGGCGCCGAAGTTGCCGTCGATCTGGAACGGCGGGTGCAGGTCGAACATGTTGGGCGCGAGCCGGGCCGTGGTCACCAGCAGCCGCAGCAGGGTGTGCGCCCGGGAGCCCTCCTCCATCCGCGCCCAGTAGTTGATTTTCCAGGCGAGCGACCAGCCGGTACCGTCGTCGCCACGCAGCTCCAGGGTCCGCCGCGCGGCCGTGTACAACGCCGGGGTGCCGCGCCGGGTGATCTGGTTGCTGGGGTGCAACCCGTACAGGTGGGAGACGTGCCGGTGGTTCGGCTCGGTCTCCACCCAGTCGTACAGCCACTCCTGGATGTTGCCGCGCGAGCCGACCTTCATCGGCGCCAGCCGGTCCCTGGCGGCCAGCACCCGGGTGCGGAAGTCGGCGTCCACCCCCAGCACCTGGCCGGCCTGGGCGCACGCGTTGAACAGGTCACGCAGGATCTGGTTGTCCATCGTGGGCCCGGCGCACACACTCACCCCCGAGTGGTGGGCCAGCTCCGGGGAGTTCGACGGGTTGGTGACCAGGTATCCCAGGCTGGGCTCGGTCACCAGGGTGTCGAGGAAGAACTGCGCGGCGCCCTTGAGCGCCGGGTAGTACTGCTGGAGGAACGCGGTGTCGCCGGTGAACAGGTAGTGGTCCCAGATCAGCGTGGCTAGCCAGGCGCCGCCGGTCTGCCACATGCCCCAGAACGCGCCGTCGACCACCGATGTGGCGCGCCACCCGTCGGTGTTGTGGTGGGCGACCCAGCCGCCCGCGTTGTACTGCACCCTCGCGGTGCGGGCACCGGTCACCGTCAGGTCGTTGACCATCTTGAACACCGGGTCGTAGCACTCCGACAGGTTCGTGGTGTCGGCGGGCCAGTAGTTCATCGGCAGGTTGGCGTTGATGGTGTACTTGGAGTCCCACGACGGGGCGAGCGAGTCGTTCCAGATGCCCTGCAGGTTGGCCGGCTGGGTGCCCGGCCGCGAGGACGAGATCAGCAGGTAGCGGCCGAACTGGAACAGCAGCACCGAGAACTGCGGGTCGCTGGTGCTGTTGTGCTGGGCGATCCGCACGTCGGTCGGCTGGTCGGCGGCGGCGGTGCGGCCCAGGTCCAGGGTGGTGCGGCCGAACAACCGCTGGTAGTCGGCCACGTGCCGGGACCGCAGGTCGTCGAAGCTCCTGGACACCGCGGCACCGAGGTGGTTGCGGGCGATGCCCTGGTAGTCGCCGCCGACGTTCTGGTAGTTGACGTAGCTGGTGCCGATGGAGACCAGCAGCGTGACGCTGTTGGCGCCCCGCACCTGCAGGGTGCCGCCGGAGCTGCTCACGGTGCCGCCGTCGGCCACGGCCCGGGCCAGCGCCAGGAACCGCACCGACCCGTTCTTGCCCTCCATGTTCCCCGAGATGCCGTCCAGCCCCACCGACGTGCTGTCGGGGCTGGTGCGGGTGATGCGCTGAGGGCTGTCGAACGTCGCCGAGAACGTGATCGAGCCCGCGCGGTCGGCGGTGAGCCGGATCGCGATGACCTGGTCGGGTGCGCTGGCGAACGTCTCACGCCGGTACCGCACGCCGTTCTGCAGGTACGTCGTCACGGTGGTGGCCGTGGTCAGGTCCAGCAGCCGGTTGTACTCCGAGACCCCACTGCCGCCGGCGGCGAACGTCAGCCGCAGGTTGCCCACGGTCTGGTAGGCGAGCTGGCCCGCCGGGCTGCCCAGCATGTTCTGGTCGATCAGGGTCTGGGCCTGGCTCCACTGGTTCTGGAAGACCGCCTGCCGGATCTGGGCCAGCGCCCCCGCGCCCCGGGTGTTGCTCTGGTCGTAGGGCCCGCCCGCCCAGACGGTGTCCTCGTTGAGCTGCAACCGCTCCACATCGACGTTGCCGAACACCATGGCGCCCAGCCGCCCGTTGCCGATCGGCAGCGCACGCAGCCAGTCGGTGCCGGCGCTCTCGTCGTACCACAACGCCAGATCGTTCGCCGCCAGCACCTGCGCCGGCGCCACCGACGCCGCCCGCGCGGCGGCCGTCCACTGCAACGGCAACAACGCCGCCCCGGCCCCGGCCGCGCCGAACCTGAACAACTGCCTACGCGATAAGTCGGACATATCAGTTCTCCATCCCAGGAGGGGGTGCGGATGGGACTCCAGCCCGGCGAACGCGGCACGTGCCGCCGGAAGCCATGAGGTGGAGCGTCGACCGTGCCGACCGGCCTCAGACACCCGATGTTAAGGGGAGGTTTCCTGCTGTCAAGAGCGCCAAAACGGCACATAAGCGGCGATACATCGGGTCTATGGCCGGACAGTCAGGGACGAGCCCCGCACCAGGAGTTTCGACGGCGGCGGCACGCCACACGGTCGCACTCAGAGAGGGAAGGGAGGAGAACACAAAGCCCTGAACCTGAAAATTTCAGCGTAGACATGGGATGTAGCCCGCATCACATCATGGCCCGTCCCCTGGATCAAGCCCGCGTCGCGCAGCCATCGCCGCGCCGTTGCCCTGGGACTGACGGCGGCGGGTCTGGACAACTCGCAGGTTTGGTCATAAAAAGACATCCCATGTCGATGTCAGTGTTCGGGGGCGGCTTCCTGTGGGCCGAGGACGCCGATCCGGTCGCGCACGTGCCCGCACCGCGCGGCCCGTCCCCCGGCTGACGTACATCGTCCCCCATGCCCCCGTCCGCCCGTCCGGCGAGCCCGCCTCGGCACCGTCCACGCCGACTTCGGTGCCGTAGCGGAGTGCCGCTCGTCCGGCGCGGGCGGACGGGTTCCGGCTCGCCGGGCGCTCACCCGTCCAGGCGGTAGACCCGTGCCGCCGTGCCCCCGAACACGGCCTCACGTTCGGCGGGCGGGAGCCCGGCGCGCGTCAGCAGCGCCGTCACCGTCTCCGACCAGAGGGGGAGCGTGCCGGCGAGGAGGCAGACCGGCCAGTCGGAGCCGAACATCAGGCGCCCGGGGCCGAACGCGTCGAGAGCGACGTCGACGTACGGCCACAGGGTGTCCGCGTCCCAGCCGGGGGGCGCTTCGGTCATGAGACCGGAGAGCTTCGCCGTCACGTTGGGCTCGGCTGCGAGCTCGCGGATCAGGCTCGCCCACGGTTCCCGTTCCCCGGACGTGATGGGGGGCTTGGCCAGGTGGTCGAGGACGAAGCTCAGCTCGGGCAGCGCGCGGACGGTCTCGATCGCGGCGGGCAGTTGGTGCGGCAGCACGAGCAGGTCGTAGACGAGTCCGGCCTCCGCCACCTGGCGCAGCCCCCCGCGCACGTCGTCGCGGGCCAGCCAGCGCGGGTCGGGTTCGCCCTGGACCAGGTGGCGGATCCCGCGCAGCAGTTCGCCGCCGGGCGCCCCGGCGAGCGCGGCGAGTTCGCCGCCGAGGCCGGGACCGGTCAGGTCGGCCCAGCCCACCACCGCGCCTGCGGTCTCCGACCCCGCCGCCAGAGCGAGGAACTCGCGTGTCTCGTCCGCGTCCGCCAGGACCTGCACCAGAACAGAGCCGCCGATGTCCGCCTTCCCCGCCTCGGTGGCGTGGTCGGCGAGGGTGAAGTCACGGTGGATGGGGGCCAGCTCCGGAGGCTCCAGCCAGGCCTGCCGCCGCCGGGACAGCTCCCATATGTGGTGGTGTGCATCGATTCGAGTCACAGTGCGTCCAGAGCCTCTCGTGCCAGTTGCCTCAATGGTCTGCCGGTGACGGCGGCGAGCCTCGCCAGGTCCTCGTACTCGGGCTTGACGCCCCACGGCCCGTGCTTCATCCGCACCTCCTGGCCGTACAGGTGCACCGTGTCGATGTGCCGGGCCAGCGCGACCTTCTCGACGTGGGCACGCCGCAGTCCCAGGCTGCCCGTCTCGGCGAGGACCAGTTCCTGCAGGCGGTCGGCCAGTTCGGGAGGGGTGAGCACGTGCAGGACGTGGGCGGGGCGGCCCTTCTTCATGACGGCGGGCGTGACCCACGCGTCGGCGGCGCCCGCGGCCAGGGCCCGCTCGATGACGTGCCCGAGAACCTCGCCGGTCACGTCGTCCAGGTTCGTCGAGAGGACGACCTGCCGGACGGTCCCGGCCACGGGCTGCCCGAGCATGGCGACGACCACGTTCGGGCGGTCCGGCTTCTCGCGGGTGCCCGCGCCGTACCCTGTGGCGCGCAACGTCATCTCAGGTGCCTCGCCGTAGACGGTGCCGGCGGCGCGGAGCAGCGCGGCCCCGGTGGGGGTCACCGCCTCCCCCTCCGCCCCGCCCCGCACGATCGCCCCCCCGAGCAGGGCGAGCGTGGCGGGGGCGGGCACCGGCAGCACACCGTGGCGGGTGCGCACGGTGCCGCTGCCGAGCGGCAGCGGGGCGCAGTGGACGCGGGTCACACCGAGGTCGCGAAGCGCCGCCGCGCACCCGACGATGTCGATCAGCGTGTCGTGCCCGCCGAGCTCGTGCAGGTGCACGCCGGCGGCCGGGACGCCGTGCAGCGCGCCCTCCGCCTCGGCGATCGCGGTGAGCGCCGCGTCGGCGACCGGCAGGCCGGCGCGGGCCGCCATCGTGATCAGCTCAGAGGCGGAGCGCTCGGTGGCGTCGTCCTCGACCTCGACCCGGGCACGGACGGCGATCAGCGGTCCGCTGCGCACCTCCTCGGCGTCCACCCGCCACCCGGTCAGGCCGGTGCGGGCGACGGCGTGCCGGACGGCGTCGAGGGAGGCCCCCGCGTCCAGCAGTGCCCCGAGCAGCATGTCCCCGGCGAGGCCGCCGAACGGGTTCAGATGGAGGATCACCTCGGTCTCCTGGTGAGGCGGTAGGCCGCGAGCGCGGCACCGAACCCGGAGTCGATGTTCACCACGGTGATCCCGGCCGCGCAGGAGGTGAGCATCGCCAGCAGGGCCGTCACGCCCTCCAGCGCCGCGCCGTACCCGGTGGAGGTGGGAACCGCGATCACCGGCGTCTCGACGAGACCGCCGACGACGCTGGCCAGTGCCCCCTCCATGCCGGCGACAACGATCACGCTGTCGGCCGCGCGCAGGTCCGCGGCGGCGGCCAGCACCCGGTGCAGCCCCGCCACCCCCACGTCCCGTACGACCGTCGTGCGCAGGCCGAGCGCGGTCGCGACGGCGGCGGCCTCGGCGGCCACCGGCCCGTCCGCGGTGCCCGCGGTGACCACGGCCACGGTGTGCCCGCCCGGCCGGGCCGGGCGCCAGACCAGCAGGCGGGCGTCCGGCTCGTACCGCCCGGCGGGGACGGCCGCGAGCACGGCCTCCGCCGCCGCGGATTCGACGCGCGTCACCAGGACGGGCCCGGTGTTCCGGTCGAGCAGGGCGGTGACGATGCCGATGATCTCGGTCACCTGCTTGCCCGGGCCGTAGACGATCTCCGGCAGTCCCTGCCGGGCCTCCCGGTCGAGGTCGACCCGCGCGTACCCGAGGTCGAGCGACCCGCTCATGCGGCGCCCGCGAGGGGGGCGCGTGCGCCGTGGGCGGTCGCCACGGCCGGCGGCGGGTGGATCGGGACACTGCGCGACACGGGTACTCCTGCCGGGGATAGGGGACAGTCATGGTGGTATCCGGCAGTATGCCCACCCGACCGGAGGACGGTGGCGGCGAGGTCACCGGTCCGTTCCCGGTGGCCGGCGACCGGCTCCCTGTCACCGGGACACGAGGTGTACATGATCACGCGGCTGGCGCACCCGGCCGACGTGGTCACGGTGGCGGGCCCGGCCGGCGTGGTCACGGTGGCGGGCCCGGCCGGCGTGGTCACGGTGGCGGGCCCGGCCGACGTGGTCACGGTGGTCCGGCCGCCAGGGAGGTCCGCGGCGGGCCCGCCGGCGCCACAAGCCGGCTCACCACGCATGGTCCGCCTCCTCCCCGGGCATCATGGTCACCCCGCTCACGCCTGGCCCATGCGCTGGCGCTGACGGCCGAGACCGTCGATCTCCAGCTCCACCACGTCACCCTCCCGCAGATACGCATCCGGACCACGGCCCAGCGCCACACCCGCCGGGGTACCGGTGTTCACCACGTCACCCGGCTCCAGCACCATGAACTGGCTCAGATACCAGATCACGTGATACACACCGAAGATCTGATCCTTGGTACTGCCGTTCTGACGCAACTCCCCATTGACCCACAACCGCAACCCCAGACCCTGCGGATCCCCGACCTCCTCCCCCGTCACCAGCCACGGACCCAACGGATTGAACGTCTCACACGACTTACCCTTGTCCCACTGACCACCACGCTCCAACTGGAACTCACGCTCAGACACATCATTGGCGACCGCATACCCCGCGATCACCCCCGCCGCCTCCTCCGGCGACGACAAATACCGCGCCCGACGCCCCACAACCACCGCCAGCTCGACCTCGTAGTCGGTCTTCACACTCCCCCGCGGCACCAGCACCTCATCATCGGGCCCCACGACAGTGCTGGACGCCTTCAAGAACACCACCGGCTCCGGAGGAGGCACGGCCCCGGTCTCCTCCGCGTGGTCGGAGTAATTCAGCCCGATACAGATGACCTTGCCGGGCCTGGCCACCGGCGCACCCACACGCTCGTACGGCCCGGCCTCGGGCAGCCGGCCTTCTGCCAGGGCGGACCTGACCCGCTCGGCGCCTCCCCCCGCGAGGAACGCGCCGTCGATGTCCGCCGTCAGCGACGACAGGTCGAACACCCGGCCGTCCGGCCCCATGACGCAGGGCCGCTCCCGGCCCGGCGACCCCACACGCATCAGCTTCACTGTCGGTCGTCTCCGCTGGTTCCCAAGGACATGTGTCGTGGCAGCTTGGCAGATTCATCGGGTTAATACACCATTCTTACCTGAACGCCCCCGAACCGGCTTGACCTTGTCCAGGCATGACCTTACTGTTCGAATCATATTCATCGGATCAATTGGAGGCCGCCCATGCCGACGATCACCTCCGTGAACGTGATCGACATCAGGTTCCCGACCTCCGCCACACTCGACGGCTCGGACGCGATGAACCCGGACGGCGACTACTCGGCGGCGTACGTCGTGCTGGAGACCGACGACCCCGGCCTGGCGGGGTACGGCCTGACGTTCACGATCGGCCGGGGCAACGACCTGTGCGTGGCCGCGGCCAGGCAGATCGCGCGGCAACTGGCGGGCTGCGACGTGGACGAGGTGGCGTCCGGCCTCGGCGGCCTGTACCGCCGCATCATGGCCGACAGCCAGATGCGCTGGCTGGGGCCGGAGAAGGGCGTGGTGCACCTGTCCGCCGCGGCCGTGCTGAACGCCGCCTGGGACCTCGCGGCGCGCCGGGCCGGCAAGCCGCTGTGGCGCTTCGTCGCGGACATGACCCCCGAGGAACTGGTCGCCGCCTGCGACTTCCGCTACCTGACCGACGTGCTCACTCCCGCCGAGGCCGTCGAGATGCTGACGGCACTCGCCCCCACGCGGGAGGCGCGGATCGCCCAACTCGCCGAACACGGGTATCCCGCCTACACCACCTCCCCCGGCTGGCTCGGCTACGACGACGACAAGCTCCGCCGCCTGTGCCGCGAGGCCGTCGCCGAGGGCTGGACCCACGTCAAGCTCAAGGTCGGCGCGAAGGTCGAGGACGACCTCCGCCGGCTGTCGATCGCCCGTGAGGAGCTGGGCGACCGCACGCTGATGATCGACGCCAACCAGGTGTGGGACGTTCCCCAGGCCATCGAGTGGGTGAACCGGCTCGCCCCGTACGAGCCGCTGTGGATCGAGGAGCCGACCAGCCCCGACGACATCATCGGCCACGCGGCCATCCGCAAGGCGGTCGCGCCCGTCGGGGTGGCCACCGGCGAGCACTGCCACAACCGCGTCATGTTCAAGCAGCTCCTGCAGGCGGGGGCGATCGACTACTGCCAGATCGACTCCTGCCGGCTGGCCTCGGTCAACGAGATCGTCCCGGTCCTGCTGATGGCGGCCAAGTTCGGGGTGCCGGTGTGCCCGCACGGCGGGGGCGTGGGCCTGTGCGAACTGGTCCAGCACATGGCGATCGTCGACTACGTGTGCGTGAGCGGCAGCCTCGAAGGGCGCGTCCTCGAATACGTGGACCATCTGCACGAGCACTTCACCGACCCCGTGCGCGTCGAACGCGGCCGGTACCGGTTGCCTGGGAAGCCCGGCTACAGCGCCCGGATGCATCCCGACTCGGTGGCCGCCTACCGCTACCCTGATGGCCACCGCTGGGGAGGCTGAGTTGGGCGTCATCGAGGGCGCGATCGACACGATCAAGCAGATGATCATCACTGGGGAGCTGCGTCCGGGACAACGGCTCCCCGTCGAGAAGGACCTCGCCGAGCAGCTCGGCGTGGCACGCAACACCCTGCGCGAGGCCGTGCGGGCACTGATCGCCATGCGGGTGCTGACGACGCGTCAGGGCGACGGCACCTACGTCACCAGCCTCTCCCCTGGCCTGCTGCTGGACGGGATCGGCTTCGCCGCCGACATCCACGTGGCCGCCGGGGCCGGGCAGTTCCTGCACGTGCGCAGGATCCTGGAAGCGGAGGCGACGGCCGCGGCGGCCACGCGCATCCCCGGCGACGACCTCGCCCGCCTGGACGAACTGCTCGGCCAGGCCGAGCGGCACGTCGCCGGGAACGAGATCGAGCACGGGAAGCTGGTCGCCCTCGACGAGGACTTCCACTCGCTGATCGTCTCCCACTGCGGCAACGCGGTGCTCGCCGCCGTCATCCAGAACATGTCCGGCCGCACCGTGCGGGCCAGGATCTGGCGGGGCATGACCGACCCCGAGGCGGTCCAGCGCACCCTGCGGGAGCACCGGGCCATCCACCGGGCCCTGCTGGCGCGGGACCCCGAGCGGGCCCGCCTCCACGCCGCCCTGCATGTCCTCGGCGTGGAAGAGAGCCTCACCGGCTCGCGTGCCTTCGGCGGTGCCGTCGATGACTGATCACCCCGCTCCCGCGCGACCGGCCGGCACCGCGGCCGGCGACGTCATGGAGCGCCTGACGGCCCGGCTGCGCCGGGAGGAGGCCGTCGTCGTCGCCTACTCCGGCGGCGCCGACTCCGCGCTGCTGGCCTTCGCCGCCGCCCGGGTGCTCGGCGCGCGAGCGCTCGCCGTGACCGCGGTCTCCCCCAGCCTGGCCGCCTCCGAACGGGCCGCGGCCCGCGCGTTCGCGCGGCGGCACGGCCTGGCCCACGTCGAGGTGTGCACGGACGAAGCCGACCGGCCCGAGTACATCGCCAACGGCGCCGACCGCTGCTACCACTGCAAGTCGGCGCTGTTCGACGCGCTCGCGCCGCTGGCGGCCGCGATGGGTGCCCGCGTCGCGCTCGGCACCAACCTCGACGACCTCGGCGACCACCGGCCCGGGCAGCGAGCCGCGGCCGAGCGCGGAGCCATCGCGCCGCTGGTGGACGCCGGGCTGACCAAGGCCGACGTCCGCGCGGCCAGCCGGGAGCTGGGCCTCGCCACCGCGGACAAGCCCGCCGCGCCCTGCCTGGCCTCGCGGGTCGGCTACGGAGACCCGGTCACCCCCGAGGTCCTGCGCAAGGTGGAGGCCGCGGAGGCGGCGCTGCGCGATCTGGGCTTCCCGGTGTGCCGGGTGCGCGCCCACGCCGGTGGCACGCTCGCCCGGATCGAGGTGCCGCGGGCCGAGATCCCCCGCGTCGGTGAGCTGCGCGAGCAGGTCGACGCCGCCGTCCGCGGCGCCGGCTTCACCTTCTGCTCGGTGGATCTGTCGGGGTTCGCGTCCGGCCGCCTCAACGCGCTGCTGCCGCTGCTGCCGTCGTAGCCCCTGCCGGCGCGACCGGCCCCGGGTCATTCCTGGACCTTTCCGCCGGTGAGGCGGGAGATGGCGAGGGCGGTGAGGATGATCCCGCCGTTGAGCGCCTCGATCCACTGCGCCGGCACGCCCGCCAGGGTGAGCACGTTCTGGATCATGTAGAGCAGCAGGATGCCGGTGAAGGCGCCGAACACCGTGCCCTTGCCGCCGTTGAGGCTGACACCGCCGATGACGGCGGCGGCGAACACCGTGAAGATCGCCCCGTTGCCCTGGCCGGCGGCGACGGAGGCCAGCCGGCCCGACAGCAGGAGGCCGCCGACCGCGGCCAGGAGGCTCGCCGCGATCAGGGTGATCCACAGGACGCGGCCGGTGCGGATGCCGGCCGCCTTGGATCACCCGCGTCGATGTTCCCCCCGATGGCGTACAGCGAGCGGCCGAACC
Organism: Sphaerisporangium sp. B11E5; assembly: GCF_039871875.1. Lineage (NCBI taxonomy): Bacteria > Bacillati > Actinomycetota > Actinomycetes > Streptosporangiales > Streptosporangiaceae > Sphaerisporangium > Sphaerisporangium sp. B11E5. The sequence continues at coordinate 19,036 of NZ_JBDPMD010000082.1, forward strand.
GGGTGTACCCGAGGAGCACGATGCCCGCCGCGAACAGCAGCAGGCAGATCCAGATCGACGCGGGCACGCCGAGCCACAGGGTGGAGCCGAGGTAGGTCATGGACGACGGGAGGTTGAAGAACGTCTGCCCGCCGGAGATGCCGGTGAGGAGTCCCCGCAGCACGATGAGCATGCCGAGGGTGACGATGAAGCCGTTGAGCCCGAAGCGGACGATGAACAGCGCGTTCACCACCCCGGCCAGCGCCCCGACGGCGAGGGTGACCGGGATGGCCCAGGCACCCGGCAGCAACCCGAGCCCGTGCCCGGCCCCCGCCGCGACCGTCATCCAGGCGGCCACGCCGGGGGCCAGCCCGAAGGTCGACTCCAGCGAGAGGTCCATCCTCCCGCCGACCAGCACGAGCGTCTGCGCCAGCACGAGCAGCGAGATCTCCGACATGGTCTGCAGGATGTTGATCACGTTGGTTCCCTGCAGGAAGATCGGGTTGACGATCTGCCCGACGATCGCGATCGCGATGACCGCGGGAACCAGCGCGAGGTCGCGCAGCCGTGCCAGGCGGAGCCCCGGGCGACGCCCGTGCGCGCCGTCCGGCGGCGGGGAGCCCGGCGGGCGTCCCGTCGCGGCGTGGGCGGCGGTGGTCTCAGGCATCGAGGTCGACTCCTTCCATGGCGGCGACCATCTCGTGGTCGTGCCAGCCGGCGGCCAGTTCCGCGACGACGCGGCCGTGGAACATCACGAGCACCCGGTCGCACAGCCGCAGATCGTCCAGTTCGTCGGAGGCGATCACGACCCCGGTCCCGGACCCGGCGATCTCCTCGACCTTGCCGAGCAGGAACTCCTTCGAGCGGACGTCCACTCCGGCGGTCGGGGTGATCAGCACGAGCAGGCGGGGGTCGCCGGCCAGGGCGCGGGCCATGACGACCTTCTGCTGGTTGCCGCCGGACAGACCTGAGACGGGCAGTTCAGGGCCGGGCGTCTTGATCGCCAGGTTGCCGATCATCTGGCGGGCCAGCTCGTCCCTGCGCCGGCCGCTGACGAAACCCGCCGTGCCGAGCCGTTCAGGAACGGTCATCGTGGCGTTGTCGGCGATCGACATCAGCGGCACCAGGCCCTGGTGGTGGCGGTCCCTCGGCACGAACCCCACGCCCGCCTCCAGCGAGGCGGGGACGCTGCCGGGGCGCGGACGGTCGCCGGCCACCCGCACGGTTCCTTCCCGCGGCGCCCGCAGGCCCACGATGGTCTCGGCGAGTTCCGTCTTCCCGCTGCCCCCGAGCCCCGCCAGCCCGACGATCTCTCCCGAGCGGACCCGGAGGTCCACCTCGTGGTAGGTGCCGCCGTCGGTGAGGCCCTGGACGTCGAGGACGACCGGGGCGTCCGGCCGGACCGGTGGGCGGGCGGCGTGCTGCCGGAGTCCCGCGGCCTCGCCGGTCATCGCGGCCACCAGTTCCCCGTGCGGCAGCTCCTCCACCGGCGCGGTGAGGATGTGCCGGGCGTCCCGGAAGACCGTGACGGTGTCGCAGATCTCGTAGATCTCCTGGAGGTGGTGAGAGATGAAGAGGAAGGTGACTCCCTGTTCCCGCATCGCCCGCATCCGCTGGAAGAGCCGGGAGATCGCCGCGCCGTCGAGCTGGGCGGTGGGCTCGTCCAGGATGATGAACCTCGCGCCGAACGACAGCGCCCGCGCGATCTCCACGAACTGCCGCTGCTCCACCCCGAGCTCACCGGCCGGCCGCCGGACGTCGACGTCCACCGACCACATCTCCAGCAGCTCGGCCGCCTTCGTCCACAGGGCCTTCCAGCCGACCAGCCCGAGCCTGTTGCGCTCGTGCCGGTTCAGGTACAGGTTCTCCGCGACGGTGAGCTCGGGGATGATCGTGGACTTCTGGTACACGCAGGCGACCCGCGCGCGCCACGCGTCACGGTCGGACAGCCGGGGAGCGGGAGCCCCGGCGAAACGGACCTCGCCGTCGTCCGGCGCCTGCAGCCCGGTGAGGATGGAGACCAGGGTCGACTTGCCCGCGCCGTTGCGGCCCACGAGGGCGTGGGCCTCCCCCGCGCTGATCGTGATGTGCGCCTGGTCCAGCGCCACCGTCTCGCCGTACCTCTTGGTGATGCGCTCCGCCTCCGCGACGGCGAGCCGGGCCGGCTCGCCGTCGCGGGCGGGTGAAGGGCTCGCGGGCCCTCCCGCGAACTCGCCCATGACTGGACCTCTCAGCTCAGGTTGTTGCCCCACAGCGACTTGTCGTCGTACTTCACGCTCTGGATGTCTCCGTACATGCCGCCGTCCGCGGTGACGAGTGGGGCGGAGAGCTGGTCCTCCAGCAGTCCCTGCCGGACCTGGATGATCGTGCTGTCGTGATCGGTCGCACCGGGCTGGAACGTCTTGCCCTCGGCCGCGGCCTTGGCGTACATCAGCGCGTACTTCGCGTAGAGGTCCGCCGGCTGGGAGACGGTGGCGTCGATGTTCCCGGCGGCGATCTCCTTCAGTTCCTGCGGGATGCCGTCGTTGGAGACCACGAAGACGTGCTTGGGGTCGTCCGGCGGGACGAGGAGGTCGCGCTGCTTGAGCAACTGAAGCGTGCCGGCGAGGGCGAAGCTGGACTGCATGTACACGCCCTTGACGTCCGGGTTCGCGGTGAGGACCGTCGAGAGCTTCTGCGCGGCCACCGCTCCGTCCCACTTCGTGGCCTCACCGAAGACCTTGATGCCCGGGTAGTTCTGCTTCATGCATTCGTTGAACGCCTCGGTGCGGTCCCGGCCGTTGATGGACGCCAGGTCGCCCTGCAGCATGACCACCTTGCCCTTGCCCTGAAGCTTCTCGCCGAGGAAGCGGCAGGCCTTCTCCCCGTACGCCCGGTTGTCGGCGCGCACGACCATGAAGGCGTTGCCGGTGTCCGGTCGCGTGTCCACCAGGACGGCGGGGATCTTCTTGGCCTCGAGCTGCTGGAGCGTGGGGGCCACGGCGGCGGTGTCCTGCGGCGCCATCACCACGCTGCGCACGCCCTGCCCCATCAGGGTCTGCACGTTGGCGGTCAGCTTGGCGATGTCGTTCTGGGAGTTGGTGGTCTTGAGCTCCATCCCCAGCTCGCCGCCGATCTTCGGCACGTAGCTGATGTACGAGTTCCAGAAGTCGGTGTCCGATCGCGGGTAGTCCACACCGATGACCGGCTTCGCCGGCGCGCCGGCGGTCGCGGCGTTCCCGCCCCCGCCGCCTCCGGCGTTCCCGCCGCAGGCCGCCACCAGACACCCCGATATGGCCATGGCCGCGACGAGCGCGAACCGTCTGCGTTCCATCGTCTCTCCTTCTGAAGCACCGCGGCTGCTTTGCCGTCGCTGACCGCACCGCACTCCGGGCACGTGGAACTCCTGGAGGATCGCCTTGAGCCCCATTACCGACAGGACATGGGATGTCTTTCTATGACCTAACAGCGGTCGATGTCCAGACCTCTGCGGCAGAATCGTGAAATCGCTTCGCTACCGGGGCTTCTTGCGGGAGGAACGACCGATGCCTGCCTCGCCGGCAGAGCGCGGCGAGGACAGACATCGCATGTTTGCGCGGTCAGCAGGCCGCCGTGTCGCGGGTCCTGTCCAGCGGCGCTCCCGTCAGCTCGTGCACGTGAGGGACGGTGCCGACGGCGTGCCGTTGGCCAGGAAGCCGAACGTCGTGGAGGCGGACGGCTGGAGTGAGCCGTTGTAGGAGGCGTTGCTCACCGACACCGACGATCCACTGGCGGTCAGCGTGCCGTTCCAGACCTGGGAGATCGTCTGGCCGCCGGCCAGCGTCCATCGGACGGTCCAGCCGCTGATCGCCGCGCTGCCGGCCGTCACCGTGACCTCGCCCTGGAAGCCGCCGGACCAGGTGTTGGTCGTGCGGTAGACGGCGCTGCACGCGCCACCGGACGTCGGGGTCGGCGTGGGGGTGGGAGTCGGCGTGGGAGTGGGGGTGGGAGTCGGCGTGGGAGTGGGGGTCGGGGTCGGCGTGGGAGTCGGGGTGGGGGTCGGCGTCGGGGTGGGGGTCGGCTCGCCTGACCTGGTGAACTGCCACCAGTTGAAGTTGAACAGGGTGCCGGTGCCGCCGGTGAAGCGCAGGTAGAGGTCGTGGGTGCCGGTGGCGCCGTTGACGGGGCAGGTGATGGTGGTCCAGGTCTGCCAGCCG
>NZ_JBDPMD010000083.1:0-18809 GCF_039871875.1 Sphaerisporangium sp. B11E5
GGTCCAGGAGGTCGGGGGAGTCCGGCGGTACGGCCAGGGGGGCCCATCCGGTGGCGGGGGTGGTGGCCAGGCCCGCGCGGGTGAGCCGGGCCAGCAGTTCACGGGCCGTGGGGCGGCGGGTCGGTACCTTGTCCAGGCAGGCGGCGACGGCTTCCAGGAGCGTTCCCGGCAGGGCCGACAGGTCCGGGGTCTCGCTCAGGATGCGGCTGATCACGGCGGGCACCGAGTCCTGCCCGAACGGGGCGTGGCCGGTCGCGGCGTAGACCATCGTGCCGGCCCAGGCGAACATGTCGCCGTCCGGGCCGGGGGCCGCGCCCACCAGGTGCTCGGGGGCGGTGAACGGCGAGGTGCCGATCAGCCGTCCCGGCGTCGGCGGGCCGTCCAGGGCCCGCCCCACCCCGAAGTCGATCACCCGGGGGCCGCCGGGGCCGAGCAGCACGCTGCCGGGCTTGAAGCCGCCGTGCGCCCCGCCCGCCGTGTGGATCGCCGCCAGCGCCGACAGCGTCGCCAGCGCCAGCGCCTCCAGCTCGTCCGCCTGGCGCGGGCCGCGCCGCTCCACGACCTCCCACAGCGAGGGCCCGTCGACGAACTCGCAGGCGTAGTAGAGCCGCTGCTGGTGGATGCCGTACGCCAGCACCCGGGCGACGTGCGGGCCGGTCACGCGCTGCGCCTGGCGAAGGTCGGCCCCGAAGGCCCGCCGCACCTCGTCGTCCTCCCAGAACCGGCGCTGCAGGATCTTCACGGCCACACGCTCGCCCGACCCGGTCTCCGCGGCGTAGACGACGCCGTGGCCGCCCTCGCCGATCCGCCCGGTCACCTTGAAGGAGGCGATCCGCGCCGGATCGGCGGGTCCCAGAGCCCTGATGGTCGGCAAAAGCTCTCCTAGCCATGAGTGTGCGTGGTGCCGAGCCCCCCGTACCCGTGGCGGCAGGATTCTTTCATGCCGGGCGGGTCCGGTGGGAGCCATACCGCCGTGCCCGCCTCGCCCCCCAGCTCACGAAACGGACACCCCAGTGTGATCCCACCACCCCACCACATGGATAGGCTCATGGCATGCGATCGTGGCCCGCTCCCGAGATCTCCCCGCTGCCCGGCGCCGGACTGCCCCTCCGCCTGCACGACACCGCCGCCGGCGAGATCAGGGAGACGTCACCGGAGTCCACGGCACGCATCTACGTCTGCGGCATCACGCCCTACGACGCCACGCATCTCGGGCACGCCAACACCTACCTCGCGTTCGATCTGGTGAACCGGGCCTGGCGGGACGCGGGGCACCGCGTTCATTACACGCAGAACGCCACCGACGTGGACGATCCGCTGCTGGAACGTGCCGAGCGGGACGGGGTGGACTGGCGCGAGCTGGCGAAGGAGCAGATCGAGCTGTTCCGCACCGACATGGCGGCGCTGCGCCTGCTCCCGCCGGACGACTACGTCGGCGTCACCGAGGTGGTCGGCCAGGTCGCCACGCTGATCGAGCGGCTGAAGGACAAGGGCGCCACCTACGAGGTGGACGGCGACGTCTACTTCGCGGTCTCGGCGTCCCCCAAGTTCGGCGCGGTGTCCGGCTTCTCCGAGGCCACGATGCTGGAGCTGTTCGCCGAGCGGGGCGGTGACCCCGGGCGGCCGGGCAAGCGGCACCCGCTGGACTGGCTGCTGTGGCGGGCCGAGCGGCCCGGTGAGCCGTCCTGGCCCTCGGCGTTCGGCCCGGGGCGGCCCGGGTGGCACGTGGAGTGCACGTCCATCGCGTTGTCCTGCCTCGGCGCGGGCTTCGACGTGTCGGGCGGCGGGTCGGACCTGATCTTCCCCCATCACGAGATGGGTGCCAGCGAGGGCCACGTCGCCACCGGCGAGTGGCCCTTCGCCAAGGCGTACGTCCACGCGGGCATGGTGGCGCTGGACGGCGAGAAGATGTCCAAGTCCCGCGGCAACCTCGTGTTCGTGTCCCGTCTGCGCGCCGCGCACGACCCCATGGCCATCCGCCTGGCCCTGCTCGCCCATCACTACCGCGCCGACTGGGAGTGGACCGCGGACGAGCTCACCGCCGCCGAGGAGCGCCTGTCCCGCTGGCGCGCCGCCGCCGCCCTGCCCGGCGGCCCCGGCGGCGCGGCCGTCCTGCGGCAGGTCCGCGAGCGCGTGGCCGCCGATCTGGACGCCCCGGGCGCCCTCGCCGTGATCGACTCCTGGGTGGACGGCGCCCTGTCCGGCGACCGGACCGACCCCGAAGCCCCCGCCCTGGTGCGCGCCACCGCGGACGCCCTGCTCGGCGTCGCCCTCTGACGGGCGCTCAGTCCAGCGGCAGCAGGGTGCCGAGGGGGCCGAGGTCGAGGTTGAGGTCGGCGGGGGTGAGGCCGAAACGGTCGCACAGGTCGTTCATGGCCTCCTCCAGGCGCATCAGCGTCACGCCCATCTTCTCGATCTGCTCCTCCGACAGGTCGCCCTCGTCCATGCGGCGCAGCGCCTGCCGCTCCACGAGCTGACGCAGCAGCTCCACGATCGTGAGGACCAGCCGGGACAGGTCGCGCTCCACCGTCTCGGGGTCGGCCTCGAACCGCCAGCGTTCCCTCCGCGCCGCCCGGGCGTCCTCGCCGGCGCGGGGCGCCGGGTCAGAGGTCTCCATGCCGTACTCCTCTCTCCAGGGCTTCCAGCGGCTCCCCGGCGCGCACGGACGTGATCAGGGCCCGCAGCGAGATCCGCACCAGGTCGATGTCGGCGATCGACAGCACCAGGTCCCCGGTGATCACGACGCCCCCCGCGAGCAGCCGGTCCAGCAGGTCCACCAGCGCCACCCGTTCGGCCGGCAGCCGCCCCTCGGCCGCGAGCGCTGCCCCGCGCGACCTTCCCCCGTCCGGCGCCGTCCCTTCCCGGTCACCCGCCATCGCGCCTCTCCGCCGTGCCCGCGGGGGTCTCCGGCTCGACCGCGGTGAACGAGTACGGCGCCCACGGGCCGGTCAGCTCGATGGTGACGCCGGGGCCGCGCAGGGACTCGAGGACGGCGGCGAACTCGGCCCGCCGGTCGCCGTCGACCAGGTAGGCGCCGTTGAGGAGCATCGGGTCCTCCCTGCCGGACAACTGGGGGTCCTGCGGGCGGTGGCGCCTGCTGTCCACGGCGACGGCGGCGAGGGCCGTGTGGATGCGTTCGGCCTGTTCGGCGCACTCGCGCTGCCGTTCCTCCCGGCTGCGCAGGCCCGCCTTGCGGCGCCGCAGGTACGCGGTGCCCGGGCCCGAGGGCGGCCCGCCGGGCTCCTCGGGGGGCGGCTCGGCGGGGCGGGGGGCGGCGTACGCCTTGACGCCCCACTCGTCGCGGCCGGAGACCTGGGTGAGGAGGGCGCGCAGCTCGGCGCCGCGGCGCTCCAGCATCGCGACGACCCCCTCGTCGCCGGCGTACACGGTGACCAGCCGCACCGGGGCGGTGGCCGCGTCGTGGGCCACCGTCTCCACGACGCGGTGGTGCGCGCGGGCCGTCTCACCCACCCAGCGCAGGTCCTCAAGGGACCGCCGCAGCGGCTCGTCCCCGAACTCCGACAACGGCACGGTGCTCACGTAGGCCACCAGCCCCGCGTGGACCAGCACCCGCACCGGGGTCCCCGACACACCGGTCAGCTCACTCAGCACGGCCGGGTCCACCCGGTCCCGCTCCTGCGTGACGGCGTACAGGTACGTGCCGGTGTCACTCATCGCGCTCCTCCCGCCGCACCCGCCCGGGGGACCCCTCGCGGTACGCCGCACCGCCCCGGTCCCGCCCGCGTGGCCGCTCACGCGGCGGCTCGTCATCCGTCTCGTCCGGCAGGTCCCGTCCGCGTGGACGCTCGCCGTACGTCTCGTCCGGCAGGTCCCGTCCGCGCGGACGCTCGCCGTACGTCTCGTCCGGCCGGGTGCGCCGGCGCGGCGGCGGCTCGCCGTACGTCTCACCCGGCCGGTCCCGGCCGCGGACGCGTTCGCGCGGCGGCTCGTCGTACGCTTCGTCCAGCCGGGCGCGGCCGCGGGCGGGGGGAGCGTGCCGGTGCGCCGGAGGGCGGCCGAGGGCGGGGCGGCCGTCTTCCTCCAGCTCGGCCTCCTCGTCGGCCCGGACGGCGGCGAGGCGGCGGCGCAGCCTGCGGTTCTCCTCCACGAGGTCGCGGTCGCCCGAGCTGAGCCACGGGTCGTGCTCCCACCAGTCGATGCCGAGCTCCCGCGCGGTGTCCACCGACGCGATCAGCAGCCGCAGCTTGATCGTGAGCAGCTCGATGTCCAGCAGGTTGACCCGGATGTCGCCGACGATGACCACGCCCCGGTCCAGCACCCGCTCCAGGATGTCGCCGAGGTTGCCCCCGGACTCCCGCACGGGCGGCCGCGCGCCGTACGCGGGGCTCGTCCCGCGGCCGGGCCACATGGGTTCGGACATGCGCCTACCCTCCGCCCGTGACGCCGGGGCGGGAGGTGTCGCCCTTGGCCCGCTTGTAGGTGCGCGCCCTGGTGTACGCCGCCATCTCGCCGTGCCGGTCCAGCTCCACCACGTAGATCGCCAGCGTGTCGCCGGACGACGGGACGCGGCGGTCCTCCACCACCTCGACCTCCACCGTCCAGCCGTCCGCCGACGGCCTGACCATGGTGACCCCCTCGATCGGCCGGCCGACCAGTGGGGCGATCCGTTCCCGCGCCACCTGCCCGGCGGTCGTCGCGGTCAGGGACGGCTCGTCGTCGTACTCGAACTCGCCGGCGTGGTCCTCGGCGGGGCGGCGGGCCCCGCCGGGCTCGTCGCGGGTCCTGCGACTGGGGTGCACGGTCTCACCTCCTCCTGCCGGCTCGTGGCGGCCCGGGGTGCCGGGGGCGGTCAGGCGATCATCTGCTGCAGGATGTCCTCGGTCGCCCTGGCGGCCTCCTCCTCGGTGATCAGCCCGGAGGCCCTGGCCTCCTCCACCTCCTCCAGCCGCCGCCGCACCGCGGCCGGGTCGCGCATCTGCCGGTCCACCTGCTCCTGGATCAGCTCGGCGAGCCGGATCAGCCCCTGGACCGGCGCCAGCGGCGCCCCGAGCAGCATCGTGAACAAGCCCATGGCTCCTCCGTCGCCCTCAGCCGGGCCGCCCCGTCACGAAGTCGTACGGCGCCTGCGGGCCGAGCAGCCGCAGGGTGACCCGGTCCGCCCACCGGTCCGCGCACTCCTCCAGGGCGTCCTCGAACTCCTCCTGCCGCGCGGTGTCCACCAGCACGGCCAGGTGCGCGGCGTCCTGCTCGTGGGTCGGCTCCCGCACCACGATCGCCGCGGCGTGCGGGGACAGCGCCTCGGCCAGCGCCCCGGTGTCGGCGTCGCGCTTGGCCTCCACGGCCCGGTTGACGATCTCGCCGAGCCGGATCCGCGCGTCCCAGGTCGCCTCCTCGGGCAGGCCCTTGATCTGGTCCCGCAGCGCGGCGGCCTCGGGCTCCTCCCGCAGCACCTCCCGCAGCACGGCGCCCTCCACGTAGCGGCCCTTCACCACGAACTGCGCCCGGCCCTCCAGCTCCTCCAGCGCCGCGCGGAACTCGTCGTGGTGGGGGACCAGCAACTGCTCGGCCACCGCCTCGGGGCTCTCCATGACCGCGCCGAACCGCATCGGCAGCACGGGCACCTCGGCCGCGACGTCGTCGAGCAGCCCCTGGTGCGCCACCAGGTCCTGCGGCCGCCCGAGGGGCCGGTCCAGGCGCAGCTCGCTGACCAGCGCGGCGACGTCGCCGTGCCGCACGAGGGCGGTCCGGCCGGGCGGGTCGCCGACGCCGCGCTCCTCGGGGGTCAGCTCGACGTCCGCCGGCAGGATGCCGTACAGGTACGTCGCCGTCGCCTGCGCGGCGGGCCGGGCCTCCTCGGCGGCGTGCGTGGGACGCGCCATGTCAGGCCTCCTCTCGCCCGCGCCGGCGCCGCCGCACGGGTTCCTCGTCCGGCTCGCCGATGAGCTCGCGCAGCTTCTCGCCCGCCGCCTCGAGCGCGCCCTGCGCCGCGCCCTTGGTCTTGGACCTCGCCACGCCCTGCGTCATGTCCTGCATGAGCTCGGGCAGCCCTTTGGATCCCTCGGACAGGTCCAGCCGGTTCACGGCCTGGGCGAACCGCAGGTAGGTGTCGACGCTCGCCACGACGACGCGGGCGTTGATGGTGAGCAGCTCGATGCCCACCAGGGCGACGCTGACGTACGCGTCGATGACGAGGCCCTTGTCCAGGATCGTGTCGATCACGTCGGCCAGCGAGCCGCCGCCGCCCTGTGGCCGCGCCGCCGCCCCTCCGCCAGAAGGCTGCACGATGGTCATCGCATCTCTCCTCGCTCGCGTCGATCGCCCCGGCCGTCATTGCTCCCGCGCGCCGCCGGGCCCGCGTCCGGACCCGCGCCGCCCCGGCCGACGCTCCTCGTACTCCCGGGGCTCCTCGTAGCCCTCGTACTGCTCGTCGGCCTCCGGTGACCCGGGCCGTTCCACGCCCCCGTACTCGGCGGCCTCCTCGGGCACGCTCCGCCGCCCGAACCGGCCGAGCCGCCCGCCCCGCTCACGCGCGCCTTCGCGATCCTCACGCCTCCGCGGGCCGGTCTCACGTTCCGGACGCTCCTCACGCCCCGGACGCCCGCCTTGGCGCTGCTCACGCCGCGGAGGGGCCTCTCCTCGTTCCTCACGCCGGGCAGGGCCGCCTCCCCGTTCCGCACGCCGCCCGGGGCCGGCTTCCGGCTCCTCGCCCTCCGGCTCCTCGCCCTCCGGCTCCTCGCCCTCCGGCTCCTCGCCCTCCGGCTCCTCGCCCTCCGGCTCCTCGCCCTCCGGCTCCTCGCCTTCGCCGCGCTCCTCAGGGCCCGGGCGCTCGCCTTCGCGTTCCCCGGGTTCCCCGGCCCGCTCCTCCTCGCGTGCCGCGCGCTCCTCGGCCTCCTGCGCCTCCTGCTCCTCGCGCAGGGCGGTCTCGTGGTCCTTGACGACCTCGCCCTCGTGGATGACGCCGCGCCAGCCCTCGACCTGCTCGGGGTCGCGCAGCACGTGGTTCATCAGGTGCCGCCGGAAGTGCTTGAACTCCAGCCGCGCCCGGCGCCCCTGGGGCCGCCAGATCCCCCCGACGATCTCCATGAAGCCTTTCGGGTAGTACATCAGCGCCACCAGCACCCGGGTCATGTCCGGGGTGAGCTCGTGGAAGGTGACCGAGCCGTCGACGTACCCCTTGGCGCCCTGCGAGGTCCAGATGATCTTCTCGTCCGGTACCTGCTCCTGGATCGTGGACTGCCAGGTGCGCCGCGACCAGAAGATCTTCACCTGGAAGGTGAGCTTCTGGTCCTCGTCCTGCACCACCCGCTCGACCTTCTTCATGTAGGACGGCCAGTCGGCGAACTGGGTCCACTGGTTGTAGACGAGCCGCCGCGGCGCGCCCATGTCGAGCGTCTCCTCGATGTTCTGGAACTTGAACTTGCCACCCTCGCCCCCGCCGAAGCCGAGTTTGCGCTTCAGGCCGCCCCACGCCATCTTGGCGAAGCCCTTGATCTTCCCGGTGCGGCCGGAGGAGCCGGTGACGATGCCGAGCAGCTCCTTGGCGTCGCCGCCCCCCTCGACGTAGTCGGTGAGCCGGGTGGTGGCCTTGCCCACGGCGTTGCCGACCGCGGACAGGGCGTACCGCCCGGCGCTGCGGGTGAGGTTGCGCGCCGCCAGCTTGAGCGGGCCGCCGAGCTTGATGGACGGCGGGTTGTGGCTCTTGGCCATCTAGGTCACCTCTCACCCCGGTCGTCCCGGCCCCTGCGGACCGGCCGTGAGCGCGGCGGCTCGTCGCCGCGGTCCCGCTGTACCCGGCCCCGGGGCCGCCCGGGCTCCTCGTCCGGCGCCTCGTCCTGGTAGTCGTCCTCGAACTCGTCCTCGGCGAGATCGCGCCGCGCCGCGGGGCGTGGCGCCCGCCGCGGCGGCTCCTCGTACTCCTCCTCGCCGTACTCGGCGTACTCCTCCTCGTACGGCTCCTCTTCCTCGCGGGGCTTCGGGCGCGTCCGGGCCCGCCCGGCCCGGAATCCGCCGAAGGCGCGCTCACGCAGCCCGCCGCCGGCCCGGGCCGCCCCCGCCGCGGCACCGCCGGCCGTCCGCGCGGCCTCGGTGGCGGCCCCGCCCGCGGCCCGCGTGGCCCCGCCCGCCGCGCGCGTCGCGGCCCCGGCGGCGGCGGTCCCGGCCTCCTCGACCCCGGCGGCGACGTTGGCCGCGTGCTGCAGCGCGTCGGCCCGCTCCTGCAACCGTGTGCTGATGGTGCTGACCTGCCTGCTCGCGGCCGCCTTCGCGGCGGCCTTGCCCGCCTCGAACAGGTCGCCTCGCACGCTCTCCACGATCTTCTGGACGTCGGCGGAGGAACCCACCAGCTTCATGCCCTGCTCCACGAGATTGCCCCGCAACCCGCCCAGTCGTCCGGTGGCACCGGCGACCGCCAGCGCGATGAGGAGCTTGAACTTGCGGTGCCGGCCGAGGAAGTAACCGATGATCAGAGCCAGGCCCGCCTGTAGTCCGCTTTTCACGATGGCCTCCTTCTCCGGCATCGCGCGCGAGCCGCCCGCCGCCCCTCTCGCCTGGGCGCGCGGCACGACCCTCACCGATCGAGCCGCCAGGGGCACGGCCGTCCTGTCAGCTCACGATTGCCCTACCCGGCTGCAACTCCACAGAACGCTCATTACCGGAAAAATAGGACAGTCGTCCGCGTGGGACCCGGGACGGCAGACGGCTCGCGCGACGGACGCGGACGGGGCTCAGGTCAGCTCGGACAGGAAGCGTTCGCGCTCGTCCTCGGGCAGCCGGTCGCTGAACAGCACGCCGTCGAGGTGGTCGGCCTCGTGCTGCAGGACCCGGGCGAGCATGCCGATGGCCCGCACGGTGACCGGCTTGCCGAACATGTCGCGGCCCCGGGCCACCACCGAGTAGGAACGCTCCAGGGGCCACCAGACCCCGGGCGCCGACAGGCACGCCTCGTCGGCCACCACGGTGCGCTCGGAGGTCTCCATGCGCGGGTTGACCAGGTGGCCGGACCGGCCGTCCAGCTCGAACACCAGCACCCGCAGTGGCACGCCGATCTGCGGCGCCGCGAGGCCCGCCCGTCCCGCCCCGGCGCGCGTGGTGAGCTGGAGGGTCTTGACCAGCTCGCGCAGCGAGCGGTCGAAGGCCGTCACCGGTGCGGCCACCGTGCGCAGCACGGGGTCGGTGTACAGGCGGATCGGCTGGACGCTGGGCATGCACGCTCCTGGGGTCGGCGGCGGGGGAGTGCTTCCGGAGGGGTTCCCGATCTTCCGCGCAGGCAACCTTGTTAATTCCATGTTGCTTTCGTGATGCCTGTGGATGACACGTTTCTCCTGTGCGGCCAACGTAACGCGCATCTCTAACAGCCGTCGATTATCTGTGTGATGCCGTCTATACCGTCGTTTCCTGTTGATCAGGCCACAGCAGGAGGAACCATGACGGCCACCGAGGTCTCGGAGGCGGCGCCGCAGAAGGGCCGCTGGATAACCAACTGGAATCCGGACGATCCGGACTTCTGGCAAAAGAGCGGTAAACGCGTCGCCCGGCGGAACCTGGTCTTCTCCATCCTCGCCGAGCACCTCGGGTTCAGCTTGTGGACCGTGTGGAGCATCGTCACCGTCAAGCTCAGCTCCTACGACTTCTCCACCGACCAGCTCTTCTGGCTGGTGTCGCTGCCCAACCTCATCGGCTCGGCCCTGCGGCTGCCGTACACCTTCGCCCCCGCCCGCTTCGGCGGGAGGAACTGGACCGTGGTCAGCGCGCTGCTGCTGCTGGTCCCCGCGATCCTGCTCGCGGTGGCGGTCTCCTCGCCCGGCACGCCGTACTGGGTGTTCCTGCTGATCGCGGCCACCGCGGGCGTCGGCGGGGGCAACTTCGCCTCCAGCATGGCCAACATCACGTACTTCTACCCCGAGCGCAAGCAGGGCTGGGCCCTCGGCCTCAACGCCGCGGGCGGCAACATCGGTGTCAGCTCGGTGCAGCTCCTGATGCCGCTGGTCATCGCCGGGTTCGGCCTGGCCGCGGCGGGGCTGTTCTGGTTGCCGCTGATCCTCGTCGCCGCCGTCGGCGCCTACCTCTACATGGACAACCTGACCTCCGCCAAGGCCAACCCCCGCGAGATGCTGAAGATCACCGGCCGGGCGCAGACGTGGATCATGTCGTTCCTGTACATCGGCACCTTCGGCTCGTTCATCGGTTACAGCACCGCGTTCCCGTTGCTGATCAAGAGCCAGTTCCCGCAGCACACCTCCATGATCACCTGGGCGTTCCTCGGCGCGCTCGTCGGCTCGCTGTCCCGGCCGTTCGGCGGACGGCTGTCGGACCGCCTCGGCGGCGCCCGGGTCACGCTGTGGACGTTCGCCGCGATGGGCTGCGCCGTGGCCCTGGCCGCCGTGGGGCTCGCCACCGGCGGCTTCCTGATGTTCTTCTGTTCCTACCTGCTGCTGGTCGCGCTCGCCGGCGTGGGCAACGGATCGACGTACCGCATGATCCCCGCCATCTTCAAGGCCAAGGCCGTCGAGCGGCTCGCCCCGGGCGACGCGGCGGGGCTGGCCGCCGCCGCGGCCATCGGCCGCAGGGACAGTGCCGCCGCCATCGGGTTCATCTCCGCGATCGGCGCGTTCGGCGGATTCTTCATCAACCGCGGCTTCGGCACCTCGATCGCCGCGACCGGCGGCGCCGGCGCCGCGATGGCGGCCTTCGCGATCTTCTACGTGTTGTGCATCGGGCTCACGTGGTTCTGCTACCTGCGCACGGTCGGCGTCCGGGTGGCGCCGAGCCTCGCGGGGGCGGGCGTGTAGGCCCGCTTCGAGACCACCGAGAGACCCGCGAAAACCCCGGATCCGGCCCGCTGTGCGCCCGTTCTCCTCACCGCCGAGGTGACGCGAAGTGCGCACAGCGGCCGGATACGGCTGTGAGTGCCGTTAGTGCCTTGTAGCACAGAGGTAACAGGAGGGACCCAACGGTGAAACGGCCTGAACGCACCATCGACTGCATGCCGCTCACTTCCCCCGCCGGCGCCTGTGATGTCGCCGGGTCACTGCTGGAGGCGTGGTCGTGAGAATCGTCGTGATCGGGTACGGCCCGACGGCGCACCGCCTCGCCGAGACCCTGACCGCACGGGGCGCCGGTGACCAGGTCACCGTGATGGGAGAGGAGCCCCGCGTCGCCTACGACCGCGTGGCGCTCACCTCCTATTTGTCCGCCGAGCCCGAGGCGGGCGCCGCCGCGCTGACCTACCCTGTCCCCGCGGGCGTCACCGTGCGCACCGGCGACCGGGTGACCGCGATCGACCGTGCGCGCCACGAGGTCACGACCGCCTCCGGGCACGCCGAGCCCTACGACGTGCTGGTGCTCGCCACCGGATCGTCGCCGTTCGTGCCGCCGGTGCGCGGCAAGGAACACGGGTTCGTCTACCGCACCATCGAGGACCTGGACGCCATCCGCGCCGCCGCCGAGACCGCGACCTCCGGTGTGGTGGTGGGCGGCGGGCTGCTCGGGCTGGAGGCCGCCGACGCGCTGCGCGGCCTCGGCCTGACCACCCACGTCGTGGAGATGGCGCCCCGGCTGATGCCCCGCCAGGTCGACGAGGGCGGCGGCGCCGTCCTGCGCGGCCACGTCGAGCGCCTCGGCCTGACCGTGCACACCGGCACCGGTCTCGACCATGTGGAGGCGGACCGCGTCGTGCTCGCCGACGGCACGGTCATCGAGGCCGGCGTCGTGGTGTTCTCCGCCGGCGTGCGGCCCCGCGACGAGCTGGCCCGCCAGTGCGGCCTGGAGGTGGGGGAGCGCGGCGGCATCGTGGTCGACGAGGGCATGCGCACCTCCGACCCCGCCATCTACGCCATCGGCGAGTGCGCCCTGGCGGGCGGCGTGGTGTACGGCCTGGTGGGGCCGTGCTTCACCATGGCCGAGGTGGCCGCCGACCGCATACTCGGCGGCGACGCGCGCTTCACCGGCGCCGACCAGTCGGCCAAGCTCAAACTGCTCGGCGTGGACGTCGCGAGCTTCGGGCAGTTGTCCGGCGCGCTGGACGTCACGTTCATGGACCCGGTGGAAGGCGTCTACAAGAAGCTGTTCGTCAGCGACGACGCCCGCACCCTGCTCGGCGGCATCTGCGTCGGGGACGCCGCGCCGTACGCCATGCTGCGCCCCCTGGTGGGCCGCGAGCTGCCCGGCTCGGCCAGCGAGCTGCTGTTCGCCGGCGTCGGAGGCTCGTCGGTGCTGCCGCCGGACGACGTGGCGGTGTGCTCCTGCAACAACGTCACCCGGGGCGAGATCCGCACCGCCATCGCCGAGCAGTGCCTCACCGACGTGGCCGGGGTCAAGAAGTGCACCCGCGCGGGCACCACCTGCGGAAGCTGTGTCCCCGCGCTCGCCGCGATCCTCGCCGCCGAGGGCGTCGCGCAGAGCAAGGCCCTGTGCGAGCACTTCGACCACAGCCGTCCCGAGCTGTTCGATATCGTGCGCCTGCGCGGCATCACCACCTTCACCCGCCTGATCACCGAGCACGGGCGGGGGCGCGGCTGCGACATCTGCAAGCCGGTGGTGGCCTCCATCCTCGCGTCGCTGAACGGCGGGCACGTCCTGGCGGGCGAGCAGGCCTCGCTGCAGGACACCAACGACCACTTCCTCGCCAACCTGCAGAAGAACGGCACCTACTCGGTGGTGCCGCGCATCCCCGGCGGTGAGATCACCCCGGAGAAGCTCATCGTCATCGGCGAGGTCGCCCGCGACTTCGGCCTCTACACCAAGATCACCGGCGGGCAGCGGATCGACCTGTTCGGTGCCCGGGTGGAGCAGCTCCCCGCGATCTGGAAGCGGCTGGTGGACGCCGGCTTCGAGTCCGGCCACGCCTACGGCAAGGCGCTGCGCACCGTGAAGTCCTGCGTCGGCTCCACCTGGTGCCGCTACGGCGTCCAGGACTCGGTCGGCATGGCCATCGCCCTGGAGCTGCGCTACCGCGGGCTCCGCTCGCCCCACAAGCTCAAGGCGGCCGTGTCCGGCTGCGCCCGCGAGTGCGCCGAGGCGCGGAGCAAGGACTTCGGCGTCATCGCCACCGAGAACGGCTGGAACCTCTACGTCGGCGGCAACGGCGGCTTCTCGCCCCGGCACGCCAACCTGCTCGCGAGCGACCTGTCCGACGACGAGCTGGTGCGCGTCATCGACCGGTTCCTGATGTTCTACATCCGCACCGCGGAACGGCTGCAGCGGACCGCCGCGTGGGTGGAGAGCGTGGGACTCGACTACGTGCGCGACGTCGTGGTGAACGACTCCCTCGGCGTCTGCGCCGAGCTGGAGGCCGCCATGGACCAGCACGTGGCGACGTACTTCGACGAGTGGCGCGCCACCGTCGAGGACCCCGAGAAGCTGCGACGCTTCGTCAGCTTCGTCAACGCCCCCGGCACGCCCGACCCCTCGATCAAGTTCGAGACCCAGCGCGACCAGATCAAGCCCGTACTCCTGGAGGTGACCCGGTCATGACGATCATCGAGCAGCAGGTGAAGACGGCGCCGGTGGCGGCGCGGGACGACGCGCGCACCTGGACGCCGGTGTGCTCCTCCACCGACCTCATTCCGGAGCTCGGCGTGGCGGCCCTCGTCGGCGGCGAGCAGGTCGCGGTGTTCCGCACGTTCGACGGGCGGATCTTCGCGGTCGGCAACCGCGACCCCTACAGCGGCGCCTGCGTGATGTCGCGGGGCATCGCCGGGACCCGTGGCGACGAACCCTTCGTCGCCACGCCGATGCACAAGCAGGCATTCTCGCTGGTCACCGGGGTCTGCCTGGACGATCCCGCAATGGCACTACCGACATATCCGACCCGTGTCACAG
Organism: Sphaerisporangium sp. B11E5; assembly: GCF_039871875.1. Classification (NCBI taxonomy): domain Bacteria; kingdom Bacillati; phylum Actinomycetota; class Actinomycetes; order Streptosporangiales; family Streptosporangiaceae; genus Sphaerisporangium; species Sphaerisporangium sp. B11E5. Next base: position 13,780 of record NZ_JBDPMD010000083.1, read on the forward strand.
ATGGCACCGTGGAGGTGAGCGTGGAATGACGGCCGCGCTACTGGAGAATCCCTTGATATCACCTGAAACGGCGCCCGACGCGCTCGCGGGTTTCACCATAGGCGTCACCGCGACGCGCCGCCGCGAGGAGTTCGCGGCACTGCTGGAACGCCGGGGAGCCCGGGTGGTGCGCGCCCCGGCCATCCGCCTGGTCCCCCTCGCCGAGGACAGCCAGTTGCTCGCGGCGACCCGCGAGTGCCTGGGCGGAGCGGTCGACGACGTCGTCGTCACCACCGGCGTGGGCTTCCGCGGCTGGATGGCCGCCGCCGAGGGCTGGGGCCTGTCGGCCGACCTCGCGGGCCACCTCGCCGGGGCACGTCTGCTCACCCGCGGCCCCAAGGCGCGCGGCGCCGTCCGCGCGGCCGGGCTCACCGACCACTGGACGCCGCTCAGCGAGTCCTGCGACGAGATCAAGCGGTACCTGCTGGACCAGGACCTGCGCGGGCGCCGGGTCGTGGTCCAGCTCCACGGTGAGCCGCTCACCGGGTTCGTCACGGCGCTGCGCGGCGCCGGCGCCACGGTGATCGAGGTGCCGGTGTACCGCTGGCTGCCGTACCGCGACACCTCCCCGCTGCGCCGCCTCATCACCCAGGCCGTCTCCGGCTCGGTCGACGCGGTGGCCTTCACCAGCGCGCCCGCCGTGCTGGCGATGCTGAACGCCGCGCGGGCCGAGGGCATGGAGGACATCCTGCTCGCCGCCTTCCGCGGGCCGGTGGTGGCGGCCTGCGTCGGCCCGGTCACCGCGGCGCCCCTCACCGCCAAGGGCGTGCCGGTCGTCCAGCCGGATCGTTCCCGCCTCGGCTCACTCGCCCGCGCCCTGGCCCGTCACCTGCCCGAGCACAGCGTCACCCGGGTGACCGCCGGCTCGCACGAGCTGGAGATCCGCGGCCACGCCGTCGCCGTCGACGGCGAGCTGAAGCCGCTGCCGCCGGCCCCCATGGCGGTGCTCAAGCGCCTCGCCGAGCGTCCCGGGCACGTCGTCGCGCGCTCGGAGCTGCGCGTCGTGCTGCCCGGCGGCCCGTCCAGGGACTCGGCCGAGCACGCCGTGGAGATGGCCATCACCCGCCTGCGCCGCGCCCTCGGGCCCGCCGGGATCGTGGAGACCGTCGTCAAGCGCGGCTACCGCCTGGCCACGCACCGGGGGGAGGCCCGTTGAGGCCGTCACCCCGGGACACGCGTCACGGCACCCTGGTACTGGCGGCGCACGGCACCCGCAGCGCCGCGGGGGAGGCGGCGCTCGCCGAGCTGACCACACGGGTACGCCGGGCCCGGCCCGGCCGCCGCGTCGAGCTCGGCTTCCTGGAGATCAGCTCGCCGGCGCTGCCCGGCGTGCTCGCCGAGGCGCAGGGCCCCGTCGTGGTGGTGCCGCTGCTGCTGGCGGGCGGCTACCACGTGCACATCGATCTGCCGACGGTCGTCGCCTCGGCCAGGCCGGACGCCGTGATCGCCGCGCCGCTCGGCCCCCACCCGCTGCTCACCGCGGTGCTGGCCCGCAGGCTCGCCTCCGCCGGGCTGCGGCCCACCGACACCGTGGTCCTCGGCGCCGCCGGCTCCTCCGACCCCGCCGCGCTCGCCGACGTCCGCGCCGCCGCCCGGCTGCTGTCGGTCCGCGTGGCCCGGCCCGTCACCGCGGCGTTCGCCTCCGCGGGCAGCCCCTCGCTCGCCGAGGTCTTGACCCGGCTGCGCCGGGGCCCCGCCCCGCGCGTCGCGGTCGCGTCGTACCTGCTGGCCCCGGGGCACTTCCACGACCGCATGGCCGAATGCGGCGCCGACCTGGTCACCCGGCCGCTCGGCGTCGAGGAGGAGATGGCCGCCCTGGTGTGGCACCGGCACGACGAGGCCGCCGCGGGCGTCCCGGTCGCCGGGCACGCCGCCACGCTGCTCAGGACAGCGCGGGTGTCGTCGGTGTGACCGCCTCCAGGCGCAGCTCCCGCACGATCTCGTGGGCGCTCTCGTCCCGGGACAGGCCCGAGCCGGTGCCGATGAACATCTCGTAGTAGGCGTGGCGGAAGCACCCCGCGAGCAGCAGCCGGGCGCTGCTCTCCGGGTTGACGTCCGCCGCCACCCGGCCGAGCCGCCGCTCCTCCTCCAGGTAGTCCGCCAGCGGGGCGATCTCGGACGCCGGGCCGAGGCGGGTCTCACGCAGCGCCTCGCGGAAGCGCACCGTGATCGAGGGGGAGATGAACGCGGGCATCGCGGCGCCCTGCACGTCGGCGTAGTAGTCGATGCCGGTCCGTGCCACGGGGAGCAGGTTGTCGTTCACCCGGCCCTTGCCCGCCCGGTACATGAGATCGTCGAGGGTGCGCAGCCAGACCGGCAGCCGGTCCTGGAGCAGCGCCAGGAACATCTCGATCGCCTGCGCCGGTGTGGCGCCGCGCAACTGCGGGTGGACGGTCGCCTCCCCGCCTTCCTGCTTCATGAGTAGGGCCATTTCTATGACGCGCCGCCGCGTCTCCTGTGCTCTGTTGTGGGGATCGGGATATGGAATCGCCATGGGAGTCCCAAGGTGCGCGGACACAAATGGAGGGATGCGACGCGCTGTACGGCGCCCACCCCGTTCGCGGGGTCGTGTCACCCCGTCGTCGCCTGAATCGTTGCGCGTGTGGTGCCGCCCAGGTCAATGGTGCGGAACAGCGCAGCGGCCAATTATTACCGGAAAATGCGGCCTGTGCAGGCCGGATGACAAGAAGGGCGTGATTTGCGGCGTGTGCACCGATTTTTAGGCCGGCCGTCCGCCCGTTTCAGGACCGCCGGCGCCGCCTCGCCGGGACACGTCGTGCCCCGGGCCGTCAGCCGTCAGCTGTCCCCGTCGTGGTCCCGGCGCCGCAGGTACCGCTCGAACTCGGCCGCGATGGCGTCACCGCTCGCCTCGGGCAGATCGGCGGCGTCCTTGCGCTCCTCGAGCTCGCGGACGTACTCGGCGACCTCGGAGTCCTGCGCGGCCAGCTCGTCCACGCCGTGCTCCCAGGCGCGGGCCTCGTCGGGCAGCTCGCCGAGCGGCATCGGGATGTCCAGAAGGTCCTCGATGCGGCGCAGCAGCGCCAGCGTGGCCTTGGGGTTCGGCGGCTGGGCGACGTAGTGGGGCACCGACGCCCACAGTGACACGGTCTTGGTGCCCGCCGCGCCGAGGGAGTGCTGGAGCACCCCGACGATGCCGGTCGGGCCCTCGTACCGCGTCATCTCGAGGTTCAGCGAACGGGCGAGGCCCGGGTCGCTCACCGTGCCGACGATCGGCACCGGGCGGGTGTGGGGGGAGTCGTTGAGCAGGGCGCCGAGCAGCACGGCCGTCTCGACGCCGAGCTCCAGGCAGATGCCGACGATCTCGGAGCAGAACGTGCGCCACCGCATGTTGGGCTCGATGCCGCGCAGCAGCACGACGTCACGCCCGCTGCCCGGCGGGCGGGCCACCATCAGCCGGGTGCTCGGCCACACGATCGACCGGGTCAGCCCGTCGCCCAGCTCGACGATGGGCCGGGTCACCTGGAAGTCGTAGTAGTCCTCGGGGTCCAGCTCGACCAGTGGGGTGGCCTTCCACTCCGACTCAAGGTGCGCGAGAGCGCCGCTCGACGCCTCGCCCGCGTCGTTCCAGCCTTCGAACGCGGCGATGAGCACCGGGTCGACGAGCTCGGGAAGTCCTTCGAGCTCGATCACACGCCGCCTCCTCCTAGCCTGGCCGAGGCCGCTCCGCAAGCACCGGAGCACCCTCTCGGCCGCCCGGTGGCGGCCTTGTGCCTAACTAAGACTATTCGTTGACACGCCTTCGATGTCACGGAGAGGGACAGCAGGTTGGCGCCACCCCTCACCGGGGGCTCCCACCTGGCCGCCTACGGTGTTCGCCCCGGGGTGTCCGGGTGCCGGAATGAACGTCCGCATCGGCGCCGCCGCTAGGCTGGAGCGCATGAGCGACAGGGAATCCCTCAGGGCGGCGTTGGCGCGGCGGGTGTTGGTGGCGGACGGCGCGATGGGCACGATGCTGCAGGGGTTCGATCCGTCATTGGCGGATTTCGAGGGATATGAGGGCTGCAATGAGGTCCTGAATGTCACGCGGCCCGATGTGGTGGCCGGGGTGCACGACGCTTATCTGGCGGCCGGCGCTGATGTGGTGGAGACCAACACGTTCGGTGCGAATTGGGCGGCGCTCGGGGAATACGAGATCAGTGAGCGCATCGGGGAGCTGTCGCTCGCGGGTGCCCGCATCGCGCGGGAGCGTGCCGACCACTGGTCGGAGGAGACGGGGCGGCAGCGTTTCGTGCTGGGGTCCATGGGTCCGGGCACCAAGCTGCCGAGCCTCGGGCACGTCGCGTTCTCCGTTCTGCGGGAGGGGTATCGCCAGAACGCCGAGGGGTTGATCGAGGGCGGTGCCGACGGGCTCATCGTGGAGACCTGCCAGGACCTGCTGCAGGCCAAGGCGGCCGTGCTCGGCGCCAAGGACGCGATCGAGGCGTCGGGGCGCGACGTGGTCCTCGTCGTGCAGGTCACGATCGAGACCAACGGGGCGATGTTGCTGGGGTCGGAGATCGGGGCGGCGCTGGGGGTGATCGAGCCGCTGGGTGCCGATGTGATCGGGCTGAACTGCGCGACGGGCCCGGCGGAGATGAGCGAGCACCTGCGTTACCTGGCGCGGCACTGCTCGGTGGGTCTGTCGTGCATGCCCAACGCCGGGTTGCCGGAGCTGACCGCCGACGGCGCGCGGTACCCGCTGAGCGCCGAGGAGCTGGCGGCGGCGCAGGTGGGGTTCGTGGAGCAGTTCGGGGTCGGGCTGGTGGGCGGGTGCTGCGGCACCACGCCCGAGCACATCACCGCGGTGGCTGAGGCGGTGGCGGGGCGGCAGGCCAAGGCCCGGCGGGTGGTCTCGGTCCCGGGTGCGGCGTCGTTGTATGCGCATGTGCCGTTCTCGCAGGATGCGTCGTATCTGGCGATCGGTGAGCGGACCAATGCCAATGGGTCGCGGGTGTTTCGTGAGGCGATGCTGGCGGGGCGGTGGGAGGAGT
>NZ_JBDPMD010000084.1:0-17641 GCF_039871875.1 Sphaerisporangium sp. B11E5
CCGACAACCTGCTGCAAGCCGCCGTGGTTTACGGGTACTACCCCTGCCAGTCCGACGGCGACGACCTGATCATCCTCGACCCCGACACCATCGACCCCGCACTCCTCCCCACCCCCGGCCGGCGTGCCCTGGTGGGCGCCGGCGTCGGCACGGCGGCGCTCGGAACGGGCGCCGCGCCGCTCGCGGAGCCGCGTCCGGACCGGGCCGGGCCGGCGGGGCGTGAGCTGGTGCGGTTCTCCTTCCCCCGCCAGCGCCGCGACCGGCACCTGTGCCTGGCCGACTTCTTCCGCCCCGTCACCTCCGGCGAGGTCGACGTGGTCTCCTTCCAGGTCGTCACCATGGGCCACAAGATCGCCCAGGCCACAGGAGAGCTGTTCGCCAAGGACGCCTACCGCGACTACCTGGAACTGCACGGCCTGTCGGTCCAGCTCACCGAAGCCCTCGCCGAGTACTGGCACGCCCGCGTCCGCGCCGAACTCGGCATCGGCGGCGACGAAACCCTCGCCGACATGCTCAAGGTCAACATCACCGGCTGCCGCTACTCCTTCGGCTACCCCGCCTGCCCCGACCTCGAGGACCAGGCCCAGCTGTTCACCCTGCTCGACCCCGCCCGTATCGGCGTCGAACTGTCCCCCGAGTACCAGCTCCACCCCGAGCAGTCCACCTCCGCCCTCGTCACCCACCACCCCGAAGCCACGTACTTCAACGTCTAGCCCCGCCCGGCGGGACGGGTGAAGCGCGGGTGAGCATCAAGTTAATTGTTGGGGATTTGCCATCGCGGGCGGTTAGTGCCGGACGCCTGTGCAAGGGGGGGTGGTATGGATGCCGAGATGGTGTTGCTGGTCCTGGTGGTCGTCACGGCGCTGAGCTTCGACTTCACCAACGGGTTTCATGACACGGCGAACGCGATGGCGACGTCCATCGCCACCGGGGCCCTGCGGCCCAAGGTGGCGGTGGCGTTGTCAGGCGTGCTGAACTTCGTAGGGGCGTTCCTGTCGCTGGAGGTCGCGGCGACGATCGCCAAGGGAATCGTGGACAGCGGGGCGATCTCGCTGAGCGTGGTGTTCGCCGGGCTGGTGGGCGGCCTGCTGTGGAACCTCGTGACGTGGTACTTCGGCATCCCGTCGAGCTCGTCGCACGCGCTGATCGGCGGGGTGGTGGGGGCGACGCTGCTCGCGGCGGGCACGTCCGCGGTCAAGGGGGCGGGGCTCCTCTCGGACGTCATCATCCCGGCGGTGCTGGCGCCCGTGGCGGCGGTGCTCATCGCCACGGTGGGGACGTTCCTCGTGTACCGCATCACCTCCCGGGTGTCCGAGCGCCTCCGCGTCGGCGGGTTCCGCGTCGGGCAGATCGGCTCGGCGTCGCTGGTGTCCCTCGCGCACGGCACCAACGACGCGCAGAAGACCATGGGCATCATCACCCTGGCCCTCATCACCAGCCACACGATCGGGCCGGACGACGGCACCCCGATGTGGGTGATCGTGGCGAGCGCCACGGCGATCGCCCTCGGCACGTACATCGGCGGCTGGCGGGTGATCCGCACGCTCGGCAAGGGGCTCACCGAGATCGAGAGCCCCCAGGGGTTCGCCGCCGAGGGCTCGTCCGCCGCGGTGATCTTCGCGGCGTCCCACTTCGGGTTCCCGCTGTCCACCACGCACGTGTGCTCGGGTTCCATCGTGGGCGCGGGTGTCGGCAAGCGGCTCGCCGAGATCCGCTGGGGCGTCGCGGGCCGCATGGCCGTCGCCTGGCTCGTCACGCTCCCGGCGGCCGCGCTGGGCGGCGCCGTCGCGTGGAAGGGCACCGACCTCATCGGCGGCGCGCTCGGCATGGGGGTGGTGTTCGCGCTGGCCGCCCTGATCGCCGCCGGGCTGTACCTGGCGTCGCGGCGCGCACCCGTCAACCACTCCAACGTCAACGACCGCTGGACCGGGCGGGTCGCCCCGTCCGCGCAGGTGGGGGAGCGTGTGGCATGAGCGACTTCGTCGACGTCGACTCGCTGTGGAAGGTGCTGGCCGTCGGGCTGATCGGAGGCGCAGGCCTGGTCGCCGTGTTCGCGTTCGGGCTGGTGGGCCTGTCCGCGTACGCCGACCGGCCGCCGGGCGCGCGGCCGAAGGTGCTCGGGCTGGTGCTGGCGTGCGCGTGTTTCCTGGTCGTGGCCGGGGGCGCGGCGGCCGGGCTGGTCGCGCTGCTCGCCAAGTGACGGAAGGTTTGTCCCACGCCCCGGGGAAAGGTTCACAGGTAGGACTCCAGGAGGGGGGAGGGTCATGGCGACCGGCACCGGGGACGGCTACGACGCCGCCCCGTTCGTCCCGGACAGCACCGGCCTCGACGAGCTGAGCAAGGCGGCCGCGGGCTGCCGCGGCTGCCCGCTGTACCGGGACGCCACCCAGACCGTCTTCGGCGAGGGCGACGCGTCCGCGCGGGTCATGCTGGTGGGGGAGCAGCCAGGCGACCAGGAGGACCGGCGCGGGCGGCCGTTCGTCGGCCCCGCGGGCCGGATGTTGTCACGCGCCCTGGAGGACGCCGGGATCGACCCGGCGCGTGCGTACGTCACCAACGCCGTGAAGCACTTCAAGTTCACCGTGCGCGACGGCGGCAAGAGGCGCCTGCACAAGCCGCCCGCCCTGCGGGAGGTCGCGGCGTGCCGGCCGTGGCTGGCCGCCGAACTGCGCGCCGTGCGGCCCGAGCTGGTCGTGGCCCTCGGCGCCACCGCGGGCAAGGCGCTGCTCGGCCCGTCCTTCAAGGTGAGCGAGGAACGCGGCGCGCTGCTGCCCTTCCCCCGCGACGACGGCCCGTGGACGGCCGTGCTGCGTCCCGGCGAGGCCCACGTGCTGGCCACCATCCACCCGTCGGCGATCCTGCGGGCCGAGGACCGCGACGCGATGTACGCCGGCTTCCTCGCCGACCTGCGCGTCGCGGCGGACACGCTGCGCTGACCCCGGCCTCTACCGGGAGCGTGGAGGAAAGTACATGTTCCTCGCGCGGTGCCGGGAGGAGCCGCGCAGAATGTTGACCAGGGTCGTCCAGGCGGAAGCGGGCCGATGGTCAATCGGGTGATGGTGGGGGCGCTGCTCGGGGTGATCGCACTCCTGGTGGTCGTGATCGTGGTCATGCGGGCCGGCGGGGACGAGGAGCCGGTGACGTCCGCCGGCGGCACCCCCTCGGTGTCCGCCTCCACCCCGGTGGCGGGCCCGTCGCCCGCACCGGCCACGCCGTGGGCGGAGGGGGACTGCGTGGACGTCGCCGTGGTGCCCGGGGGGACGGTGGTGTCGTCAAGCGGCGGTTCGGCCGGGGACGTGCGCCAGGTGGAGTGCGGGGCCGCGGGCGCGCGGATCCTGCTGCTGGTGGACCGGGGGGACGGCGAGGAACGGTGCCCACGGGACACCGACGGTTTCGTGGACACGCCCACCGGGCTGGGCGAGCCCCGGACGGCCTGTGTGCGCAACCTCGCCACGCCGCATCCCGCGGAACGAGGCAGAGGCGGAGGGGTCCTGGTCGCGGGGGACTGCGTGCTCGTCTCCGACGACGGGGACGTCAAGGAGCGGTCGTGTACCGACTCCCGCGGCCCCGGGCGGGTCTGGGGCCTGTACAAGAAGAAGTCGCAGTGCAAGGACTCCCGGGGCTTCCTGGACTACCACTACGCGCACCGCCGCCCCCACCCCACCCACCCCGTCGTCTGCGCCGGACCCGGCCACACCGCCACCGAGCTGGGCGCCAAGTACCCGGACGGCACCTGCTTCCGCAAGCCGCCCACGCTGTCCACCCGGCTCGGCGACATGATCTTCGGGGGCCTGGACGAGGTCGCCTGCTCCTCCAGGTCCGCCTGGGCGAGGGTCGTCGCCAGCGCCCGCGTCGCCGAGGACTGCCCCGCCCGCGCCACGAACTCCGTCGGCGACGACGCCCACTACCCCGGCACCACCTGTCTGCGCACCCTCCGCTGAACGGGGTCAGACGGTGAGGCGCAGGTCCGTGTCGCCGGGGGTGTCCACCTGGACGGTGGCCGTGCTGGCGGGGGTGGTCACCTCGTAGGCGCCGAGGAAACCGGAGAAGGTGACGCGGCCGGACCCGTCGGTGGTGAGCTTGGTCGGAGGGAGCCACCAGGCGCCCTTGACCAGGCCGCGGAGGGCGTCGTAGGACGGCTTCGGGGTGCCGTCGGCGCGCAGGAACCCCGAGGGCGCGCCCAGCCAGCTCCCCTGGTCCGACATGCCCCAGTACGTGATGGCCGCCACCGCGGGGTGGGACAGCAGGGTCGTGTAGTGGCGGGTCATCTCGTCGGCCTGGCGGGCCTCGCCCTCGGAGGTGGAGGGCCACTCGGGGATCTGGTAGTCGTTCAGGTCGACGATCTCCGGCGGCATCAGGTGGCCGGAGAGCAGGGTGCTCTCAGTGAAGTGGATGGGCAGGCCGTACCGGGCGAAGCGGTCGATGGTCGCGAGGGTCTTCTCCTCGCCCCAGTAGCCCTGGTGCATGTGGCTCTGCAGGCCCAGGGCGTCGATCTTGATCCCGGCCTCCAGCACCCCCTCGATGAGGCACTCGTACGCGGCCGACATGTCGAAGTCGTTGAGCAGCAGGGTGGCCCGGGGGTTGGCCTCGCGGGCGGCCTCGAAGACCATGCGGACCATCGGGATGCGGCCCATGTCGCGGCAGATGCGGGTGATGCCGTTGTCGTACTTGTCGAAGATCGGCATGATGACGACCTCGTTGATGACGTCCCACATGTCGATGACGCCCGCGAAGTCCGTCGTCTCCCGGACGATGCGGGCCACCTGGGCGCGGGCGATGTCCTCGTTGGGCATGGCCATCAGCCAGTCCGCCGTCACGGTGTGCCACGCCAGCGGGTGACCCTTCACGACACAGCCGCGCTCGGCGAACCACCGGGCCGCGGTGAGCACCCGCGCGGTGCCGGGACGGCCGCGCACCGGCTCGAAGTCGCCCCAGTAGAACGGCAGCGTCGCGAAGTTGAACAGCTCCAGCCATCGCTCGGCCTCGCGCTCGGCCGCGGCGGCCTCCTCGCCGGCGAGCTCGCCGTTGACGAAGGGGATGAGGCCGAATCCGATGCAGCCGAACAGGAACTTGTGGTCCCGCTGCGCGACGACCACCTCGTGGCCGGCCAGCGGGGTGCCGTCGGGGGAGGTGAGGGTGAGGGTGACGTCCGCGGTGCGGTGCCGCTTGATCGAGGGGTCCAAGGCGATCACCGTCCCACTATAGTCAGCGGGCGTCGCGCCGCCCGGCGTGGCCGCCTTCCGTCGTCGGGAAACGCCTTCACGACGAATATGCCGGCCGATTCCGAAGGCTCGTCTAAAAGGCGGCTTAAGCGGCGCCGGGGACGGCGGCAATGCGGCGGGCGGTGGCGCTGACGTGTTCTTTTCCGGTGCCGGGCCCGAGTCTAATATTCCTACTCGTACGGTTCGCGGGCCGCTGCGTAGGAACGGGGAATCGAAATGCCTGGCACGCTTTCCTCAGCTCATGCCCTGGCCGCCGCCTTCGACGAGTACCTGGGCGACCCGGACGCCGGCGGCACGCCGTACTCCTACGAGGAGATCATGGCGGCGGACGAGAACTCGGAATTCCCGGTGAACGCGCGGGCCGTGCTCGAGAAGTGGGGTTTCCACGAACTCCTCGTCCCCCTGGAGCAGGGCGGGCGGCTGCGCACCCTGGAGGAGCTCTTCCACGTCTGCCGCGTCCTGGCCCGCCGCAACTCCTCGGTCGCCGTGACGTACGGCTCCGCGCTGCTCGCGGCCAACCCGGTGTGGTTGTGGGGCGACGCCCGGCAGAAGCAGGCGCTGGCGGGGGAGCTGCTCACCGGCGGCCTGGCCTGCTTCGGTGTGTCGGAGGTCGACCACGGCAGCGACCTGCAGGCGACCGAGGCGGCCCTGGTCCCCGACGGCGACGGCTTCCGCCTCACCGGCCTGAAGTGGCCGGTGGGCAACGCCACCCGCGCACGTTTCGTCACCGCGCTCGCGAGGTCCGGCGAGCACGGCCTGTCGCTGGTGCTCGTCGACAAGGAGCGGCTGCCCCCGGGCACCTGGACCTGCCTGCCGTTCGTCCGCACCCTCGGCCTGCGGGGCCACGACCTGAGCGGGGTCGAGTTCCACGGCGCCCCGCTGCCCGGGGACGCCGTCGTCGGCGCCCCCGGCATCGGGATGACGCAGGTCCTCAAGACCCTCCAGATCACGCGGACCGCCATCGCGGCGCTGTCCCTCGGCACGATGGACGCGGCGTTGCGCATCGGGCTCGGATACACGACGGGCCGCCGGCTCTACGGCGACACGGTCTTCGCGATCCCCGTGATCCGGCACCAGCTCGTGCGGGAGTACGTGAACCTGTTCATCGGCGAATGCACGGCGCCGCCGGTCGCGCGGGCCCTGGTCCTCGCCCCGGAGCGGCTGAGCCTGTGGTCCTCGGTCGTGAAGTACCTGGTGCCGGTCATCGCCGAGGAGACGGCCCAGAATGTCGGGGTGGTGATGGGCGCCCGCAGTTACCTGCGGGAGGGCGTCGCCCACGGGGTGTTCCAGAAACTGCAGCGCGACCACGCGATCGCCGGCGTCTTCGAGGGCACGACCCACGTCAACCTCCATTGGATCGCCGACCAGCTCCCCGCCGTGGTGGCCGGCGCGGGCGAGCCCGACGACGCCGCGCGCGACCTGGTGCGGCGGCTGTTCGACCAGGGCGAGGACACCCCGGAGTGGGTGCCGGACGGGCGCAGGCTGCGCGTGTCCAACGGCGGCAGGGACGAGATCACCGGGGCGTGGGCGCCCGCCGTCCGCGACCTGGAGGCCCTGGTCACGGGGCCGCGCCCTCCCGCGGCCGGTGCGGAACTGCTCGCGCTGTGCGGGGCGATCGGAGCCCGGCGCGACGCCCTGCACGCCCGCGTCCGCGCCACCGCCGAGTGGGACGCGAGTTCGGTGCGTGCCCTGTCGGACGCGCGTGCGCACTGCGTGCTGCACGCCGCCGCCTCGTGCCTGCTCATGTGGCTCGGCAACCGGGAGCGGATGGGCGGCGCGTTCGCGGACGGGGGATGGCTGGTGCTGAGCCTCCAGGAGTCGCTGCGGCGCCTCGGCGTGGACGTGGAGGTGGACGAGCGGCACGCGGACGAGCTCGGCCGGCGGCTGGAGCAGGCCGCCGGCACGGGGGAGTGGTTCGGTCTCGCGTCGCTCGCCGCCGGGTGATCAGACCGTCCGGCCGGCCTCGGCGCCGGGGGTCCTCGCCTCGCCGTACAGGTTGCCGAGGCAGGCCACGGCGAGCGCCCTGAGGCTGGAGACCATGTACTCGGGCGGCAGTCCGGCGGCCGTGTAGGCGATCGGCAGCTCCGTGCACGCCGCGAGCACCGGCAGCCGGTGACGGCGCCACATCCCGTGGACGGCGGTCAGGAACAGCCGTCCCGCGTCGGGCACCCGGCCCGCCTTCACCAGGACGCTGGCCCGCTGGACGCGTGACTGGATCGCGGCGTCGGGGACGTGCAGCGGATAGCCGAGTTCCCTGGCGCGCCGCTGGTAGAGCCCGTTCAGCACGGTGCCGGTGGTCGCCGCCAGCCACCCCCCGCCGGGGGAGCCGCGCATGGCCTCCCGCAGCGTGGCGTCCACGATGTGGACCAGGGGGACGGGAAGATCCCCGGCGAAGTGCTCGATGAAGGCGTGGGCGGTGTTGCAGGGCACGGCCAGGAAGTCCGCCCCCCACTGGGCCAGGAGCAGCAACCCCTCCCAGAGGTGCGCCTGCGGATCGTCGCGTCCGGCGAGCAGCGCGGCGCTGCGGTCCGGTATCCCCGGCTCCGACAGCAGCAGGAGACGGGGATGCTCCTGGTCGGTCCTCGCCGGGGACTCCACGGTGAGCAGGCGCAGGAACTCGGCCGTCGCCGCCGGGCCCATCCCGCCGAGGACGCCGAGGGTCTTCCGCGGTCGCGGCGCGGCCGGCCACCCCGCCGGGGAGGACCAGGGCGTCACGTGCGCGGGAGATCGCGAGCCGGCCGCTCCAGCCAGGCCATGGCCGCGCCGGGATCGACCCCGGTCGCGTCCCGCCCGGCCCCGGACCGGGAGGACCACTGGACGCGCAGCCGCCCGCCGGTGAGACAGGCCCCGACCTCCAGCGGGTACACGGCGGGCAGGGCCGTCAGGCCGTGGCCGCCGAGCGCGAGCGGCTGGAACGGATCGGCTCCGCCGCCCGGCTCGGTCTCGTCCCCGAACCGCCCGAAGTAGTGGACACGGACCGGTGCGGTTCCCGCCGCGGGGGCCGGGCGGGGGCCGTACGGGGCCGAACCGGCCACCTGCCGCCCGATCCGCTGCAGAACCGTGCCCGGGTCCGGGCCGCCGGTGAGGGTCACGGCGCCGACGGCGGCGAGCGGCCCGACGACCCCCGCCTCGCCGGACCGCCACGTGTGGTCGGCGAACTCCACCGGCAGGGACGGCTGCCCTGCGGCGGCGAGCGCCGCGAGCACGAGGGCGATCTGCGGCGTCCCGGTGCCCGCCGCCCACTCCACCAGCGCCCGCGTGGGCTCCGCGGGCAGCCACGTCGTGGTGACCTCGGCCGCCCCCTCCCGCGCGGCGGACGGCGGCAGGCGGCGGGTGGGCGTCCCGGCGGCACCGGCACGCTCGGCGAGGGACAGGAACGACCCGGCGGGCGGCGGCGGCGGTGACGCGTCGTCCAGCCACTCCCAGATGTCGGCGAGGTCCGCCAGGAGGAGCCGGAAGGAGGGGGCGTCCATCACGAGCCCGTGCGCGGCGACGAGCAGCAGGCTCGCACCGGCGGTCTCGACGACGGCGAACCTCACCATGGGGCCGGCCACGGGGTCCGTCTGCGCGAGCAGCCGGTCCGCGAGGGCCCTCAGCACGTCCTCGTGCGGGCCTTGGCGGGTGGACAGGTCCAGCCGCTGGACGGGGATCCGCCCCGCCATGCCGCCGTCGTACTGCTCCCACTCCCCGCCGGGATCGGCCCGCCGGAAACGCAGGCGGAGCGCGTCGTGGCGCATGATGAGCCGCAGCACGGCCTTGCGGACCCGGGTGACGTCGGGCCGGCCCGGCAGGCAGGTCAGGACGGCCCGCCCGGGGACGCCGCCGAGCTCGCCGCCCTCCTCGAGCAGGCGGCGCTGCGCGGCCGTCGGCGGCACCCCGGTGGCCGCCCGGGGCGTGCGGTCCTGTGCCCCGGCGGGCTCGGGGGCCGCGCCGGCGGGGGACGGGAGCCGCGCCGGCAGCACGGCGCCCGCCTCGCGGGGGATGTGATCGACCGCGATCCACTGCTCCGGCGTCATGAAGTCCGGCAGGGTGCGCGCGGCGAAGCCCCGCAGCGCGCCGGCCGTGACCGGGGCGCGGGCGACGTAGTAGGCGACGAGCCTGCGTCCGAGCGCCTGCCGGTCGGCGGGGTCGTCATAACCGATCTTGCCGAGCATCCGCCGCACGCGCGGGATGTTGACCGGCGCCCGCAGTTCCTCGTCCGCCCGCGCCCGGTCCAGGTGGCCGAGGCGCACCTCCCAGCGGGTGGGCGACTCGTAGTTGTGGTAGCCGCGCTCGGCGCTGTGGACGTAGATGCCGACGTCGTTGACCAGGCAGTTGGAACTGCAGAAGCCGGTGTCCTGGGGTTGCGCCCACAGGCTCGTCTGCTCGGTGAGGAACCGGAGGATGCCGTCCTTGGTGACGTCGTCGTAGCGGAAGAAGTCGACGACCTCGACCGCGTCGACCGCGGCCGGGTCGACGCGTTCGCCGATCTGGTGGTAGACCGCGCGCCCGACCGCCAGTTGCCTCTCGATCTCCCGCGGATCGAAGATCCCGCGCCGGTAGAACCAGTTCAGGCGCTCGTCGATGATCTGGCCGCGCGACAGGCCGGTGACGATGACCGGGATGTCGCGCTCCGCGGCGAGCCGTGTGCTCAGGCTCAGCAGCGAGCGGAAGCAGCCGTTGCACACGCTCTTGTGCTGCTGGAGGCTCTCGACGAAGACCGCGTTCTGGTCCTCACGCCCCATCGTGACGTGCTCGATGCCCAGCTTGCCGGTGATGCTCTCGACGTTGCGCAGAGCGGTGCGCGAGATGAAACCGTTGTCGAAGGTGAACGTCATGACGCGCAGGCCGAGGGCCACGAGCCGGTGCAGCACGTAGGTGCTGTCCTTGCCGCCGCTGAACAGCAGCAGGCAGTCGTACTCCCGCGCCCGGTCCCCGGCCCTGTCCCGCAGCAGCCGCTGGAAGTCCTCGACCTCCCCGAAGTAGGCGTGGATCTCCTCCCGGTTGCCCGCGTAGAGCCGGCAGAAGGAGCACACGCCGCCGCCGGCGTCCACGTCGGAGCCGGGGTAGGCGGCGTCCATCCCGCAGTTCGCGCACGCCCGCGCCACCGGCGCGGCGCCCTGGTAGACCACGGCGCAGTCGGCGACGTGCTCGTGGGCCAGGATCGCCGTCTCGACCTCACGTTCCAGGACACGGGCCTGCTTGGGGTTCAGCGGCGCCACCTCCGACTCGGTCACCGCGGGCTCCCGTCGTCGGTGCCGGCGACGCTCAGCACGTCGAGGAGGTCGTCGTCGGGGCCGGGGTCGTTCACGAGCGCCTCCTCCAGCCGCGTCGCGAGCGCCTCCACGGTGGGCTCGGCCAGGAAGGCCTGGAGGTGGACCTCCACGCCGAACTCCTCGCGCAGCCGCGACAACATCGTCATGACGAGCAGGGAGTGGCCTCCCATGTCGAAGAACTCCTGCCGCACCCCCACCTCCGCGACCGGGAGCAGCTCTTCCCAGAGCCGCGCCAGCGCCTTCTCCGTGGGGGTACGCGGCGGCACGACCTCCACGTCCTGCCGCTTGACCGGCGGCGTGGGCGCGGGCAGGGCACGCCGGTCGATCTTCCCGCTGATGGTGCGGGGCAGCTCGCCGAGCGGCACGAGCAGGGCGGGGATCATGCTGCCCGGCAGCCGCTGCGCCAGGTGCTCACGCAGTTCGCCGTCGTCCGCCGGGCCCGACAGTTCGAGGAACGCGTACAGGCCGGGTGACGCGTCGGGCTTCTCCTCGACCACCACCGCGGCGTCGCGCACGGCCGGATGCGCGCGCAACGCGGCCTCGATCTCGCCCAGCTCGACCCGCGCGCCACCGATCTTGACCTGGTGGTCCTTGCGCCCCACGTACTCCAGAACACCGTCCGGCCGCATGCGGCCGAAGTCGCCGGTGCGGTAGACGACGTCCTCCTCGTCCCCGGTCACGGGGTTGGGGACGAACGCCGCGCGTGTCTCCTCCGGGAGGTTGTGGTAGCCCAGCGACCGGTGGGGCGTCCTCAGGTACACCTCGCCCACCCGGCCCTCCTGGCAGGGCCGCCCGCGGGTGTCGAGCAGCAGGACCTCGGCGTCCGGCATGGGCCTGCCGATGGGGACGGCGGCGCTCCGCGCGTCGGCCGGGGTGACGAAGTGGTAGGTCTTCGTCATGGTGGTCTCCGACGGCCCGTACAGGTTGAGCAGCCTGATCCGTTCGCCGTAGCGGTCGAACCACCGGGCCGCGTCCGCCGGGGACAACCGCTCGCCCGACATCGCGACGCACCGCAGGTCGGAAAGCTCCGGCCCGCCCGCCGAGGCGGCGGCCAGGCCCCGGAAGACCGACGGGACGCAGTGGACCAGCCGCACACGTTCCTCGTCGATCCACCTGAGCAGGCCCGGCGGGTCGAGCCGCGCCCCGGACGGCGGGACGCATACCGTTCCCCCGTTGGCCAGAGGGACGAAGAGGTCCCGGAGCATGGCGTCGAAGGCGGGAGAGGTGAGGTGGCTGACGCGCCAGCCGTCCTGCGCGCCGAGCAGCTCGGTCTCCCAGCGGATGTAGTGGTCCACGCCGCCGAGCCGGCCGACGATGCCCTTCGGGCGGCCGGTGGAGCCCGAGGTGTACATGACGTAGCAGGGGTCGTCGGCCGCCGGGGAGTGCGGGGTGAAGTCCGCTCCGAGCTCCTCCTCGGGGTTCGCCGTCCCCGTCGCCACGGGGATCGCGCGTGCGCCGGGCAGGTGGGCGTGGAGAAGGTCCCCGGCCGGGCCGGCGGTGCCCACGACCGCGTGCGAGGCCGCGGTGTCGGCCAGGATGTCGCCGATGCGCGCCCGGGGGGCGGTGAGGTCGACGGGGACGAACACGGCGCCGATCTTCAGGGCGGCCAGGACGGCGGCGATCGTCTCGCCGTGGTCCTCCGCGAGGATCGGGACGAGCGCCCCCGCCTGCGCGCCCGCGGCGCTCAGGTCACGCGCGACGCGGTTCGCCGCGTTCTCCAGCTCGGCGTAGGTGAGCACACCCCCGGGGGACGATATCGCGCTGCTTCCCGGCGACCGCTCCGCCGCTCTCCGGACAATCGAATGGATCGCCTCGAAAGCCATCCTCTTTCCTTCCTCGGGACACTGCCCGGCCGGTGCCGGAACTCAGTGGTGGCCGGGCAGATCGAACGCGTCCAGGAGCACCCCGAAACTGAGGACCACAAGGAGCAGGTCGTCCCCGAGATGAGGGTGGATGCTGAACTCGTCGCGCAGGTGATGGAGTTTGATCCGCTCCACGGTGCCGGGATCGAAGTACCCCTGCCGTTTGATGCGGTCGTACGACAACATGTCCTGCGCCCATTCGGCTCTGTGGCGCAGCAGCCAGGGACTGCCGGGCGCGCGGAAACCGAATTTCTCGCGCTGGAGTATCTCGACGGGCACGAGCCCGTGCGCCGCCTGCTTGAGCACGTACTTCTCGCTCTGCGGGGTCACCATGAGGTGCGGCGGTATCCGCGTGGCGAAGTCGATGACGTCGAGGTCCAGGAACGGGTAGCGCGCCTCGACGGCGTTGGCCAGGCCCATCCGGTCGCCGTGGTCGCCCAGCAGGTGGTCCGACAACCGCAGCTTGAAGTCCAGGTACGACCGCTGGTGCAGCGGGTGCCTGTCGCGCAGCCGACCGTGGTCCACGAGCGGCTGGTTCAGGCAGTCGAAGTCGTCGAACCCCGCCGCCACCTCCGGCGAGTACAGCTCCAGCTTGGTCTCGCTCCAGGCCAGGTAGTCCCGCTCGTAGAAGATGGTCGGGTCGCCCCACAGGCGGTGTCTCGCCTCGTCCTCCAGCAGGTCGCCGACCCCGCCGCCCCGCCTCACCCCGGTGCGCCTGGCCCGGTCGAAGCGGTAGCCCGGATATCCGCCGAACAGTTCGTCGGCGCCCTCTCCGGTCAGGATGACCCGCACCCCTTCGCGGTGCGCCGCCGCGGACAGCGACAGCGAGCACGTGTTGTACGTCTCCTTCACGGGGCATTCGGCGTGCCAGATCATCCGCTGGAAGCTGTCGGCGGCGTCCGAGGCCTCGAACACGGCTTCGTGGTGCAGGGAGGAGACCTTGCCCGCCATGAGCCGCTGGTACGCCGACTCGTCGATGTCGGCGCCGGGGAAGGAGATGGAGAAGGAGTGCCGCGGCGTGCGGGGGGAGACCTCGCCGACGAGGGCGGCGATGAGGGAGGAGTCCAGGCCCCCGCTCAGGTAGAACCCGACGGGCACGTCGGCCAGCAGCCGCCTCTCCACCGACTGCGTCAGCAGGCCGCGGAGCGTGCGGACGTAGAAGTCCTCCGGTTTCCCGTCGGGCTCCTCGCCGAGCTCGGGGAAGTCCAGGTCCCAGTAACAGACCTTGCGCACCTTCCCGTCCCGGACCAGCAGGTAGTGCCCGTTCTCCAGGCTGCGCACGCCGGCGAACATGGTGCGGGGGCTGACCAGACCGGGGAAGGTGAGCACCTGGTCGAGGCCGGTCAGGTCGACCTCGCGGGGCACCTCCGGGTGCCGCAGCACGGCCTTGATCTCCGAACCGAAGACGAAATGTTCCGCCGTCTCGGCGTAGAACAACGGCAGGATTCCCGCGTGGTCGCGGGCCAGGAAGAGCTGGCGCAGGTTCCTGTCGTAAATCGCGAAAGCGAACTGGCCCCGGACGTCGTCGAGCAGTCCGGTCCCTTTCTCCTCGTACAGATGGACCAGGACCTCGACATCGCATTCGGTGCGGAACGTGTGGCCGCGGGCCGTCAGCCGGGCACGCAGTTCCCGATGGTTGAGTATCTCGCCGTTGCAGACGAGAACCACGCTGCCGTCCTCGTTCGCGATCGGCTGGGTTCCCGTGGCGAGGTCGATGATGCTGAGGCGCCGGAACCCCAGGCCGACCCCGGGGTCGGTGAAGCCGCCGGAACTGTCCGGGCCGCGGTGCTCCAGCGCGGCCGTCATGGCCGACAGGACCTCCTGGTCGACGGGTCGCCGCCCGCGAAGGTCGATGTATCCGGCGACACCACACATGGCTCCGCCCTCTCCTCGGGGCTTACGAACAGAGGTCCATCATGCGTGCCGGCGCGGTGTTCAGTCATCAGCCCGGAACTTAAATGAAGAGGCCTTTTATCGCGCACCATGTGACTGCTTAAGCGGTCTCTAAGCCGAGTGTTAGAGGCCATTGCTAACCTCTGCCTTGAAAATTCGCGTACGAACCTTATTCACGCCTCACCGGAGCATCGCCGTGACGAATCCCTTTGATGACGAGGACGCTCCCTACCTGGTTCTCGTGAACGCCGAGGGCCAGCACTCCCTGTGGCCGTCGTTCGTGGATGTGCCCGCGGGATGGTCCGTGGCGTTCGGCGAGGCGGACCGCGCCGCCTGCCTCCAGTACGTGGAGCGGAGCTGGACCGACATGCGGCCGAAGAGCCTGGCCGAAGCGATGGATCAACGGCAGGGGTGACCCCGGCGCCGTACGGGCGGAGCGATGGAGGACCCAGGTGGCGGAACGGATCAGAGTAGCGGACATCCTGCCGCTGACGCCCTTCCAGGAAGGCGTGCTGTTCCACGCCCTGTACGACCAGGACGGCCCCGACGTCTACAACGTGCAGTACTACCTCGACCTGGCGGGTGAGCTCGACGCCGCCGCGATGCGGGCCGCCGCGGACGCGCTGGTGCGGCGGCACGCGACGCTGCGTGCCGCGTTCCGGCGGCGCGGCAACGGCCAGCCCGTCCAGTTGATCCTGGAGGGCGTGACGGCGGCGTGGCGCGTGGAGGACCTGCGCGGGCTGGCGCCGGAGCGCCGTGACTCCGAAGTCGACAGGCTGACCGCCGAGGAGCTGAACAGGCGCTTCGACCTGGAACGCCCGGAGAACATCCGCTTCACGGTGATCCAGCGTGGCGACGGGCGGTCACGCCTGCTGCTCACCAACCACCACATCCTGCTGGACGGCTGGTCGATGCCGATCCTGCTGCGGGACCTGTTCCTGCTGTACGAGCTCCGGGGCGACGACGGCGCGCTGCCGGCGCCCGCGCCCCATCGCGACCACCTCGCCTGGCTGGTGCGGCAGGACGCCGGCAAGGCCCGGGAGGCCTGGCGCCAGGCGCTGGCGGGGATGACCGAGCCGACGATCCTCGCCCCCGCGGACGCCTCGCTGCCCCCCGTCATGCCGCACAAGCACAAGGTCGCGCTGCGGCCGGAGCTCATGGCCGCGATGGCCCGCACGGCGCAGAGCCACGGGCTCACCCTCAACACGGTCATCCAGGGCGCGTGGGCGATCCTGCTGGCACGGCTCACCGGACGGGACGACGTCTGCTTCGGCGCCACCGTCAACGGCAGGTCGCTCGAGGTGGCGGGGGCCGAGGAGATGGTCGGGTCGTTCATCAACGTCGTCCCGGTCCGCGCACGCCTGCGCGCGTCCCGCCCCGTGGCCGGGCAACTGGCCGAGCTGCAGGAACAACAGGCCGACATGATGCCCCACCAGCATCTCGGGATGGCCGAGATCCAGCGGACGGCCGGCCTCGGGCAGCTCTTCGACACGGTCGTGGTCGTCGAGAACTACCCCCTGGACGTCGAGGACTTCAAGACCCCCGCCGGCGGGTTGTCCTTCGAGGGCGGGAACGTCCACGACGCGGCCCACGTCCCGCTCAGGCTCGTGGTCATCCCCGTGCCCGAGCCGCAGCTCCACATCGACTACCGGCCCGACCTGGTCACCGCGGACGAGGCCGAGAGCATCGGGGGACGCCTGGTACGGCTGCTGGAGGAGATCACCCACGCGCCAGGGCGAGAGGTGGGGAAGTTGTCGATCCTCGCTCCCGGCGAGCGTGAACGGCTCATCGCCGCGACGAGGGGGACGCGGCGGCCCACGCCGTTCGACGGCCTGCTGGACCGTGTACAGCAGATGGCCGCGGCGCACCGGGACGCGACCGCCGTGATGTCCGGCGGCGTACGCGTGACCTACGGGGAGCTCTCCGGACGGGTGGCGGCGCTGTCACGCCGTCTGGTCTCCCTCGGCGCCAGGCCCGGGGGCATGTGCGCCGTCTACGCGCGGCGGGGGACCCACGTCATCGCGGGTGTGCTCGGCGCGCTCGGCGCCGAGAACGCGTTCCTGCCCCTGGACACGCGTGCCCCGGTGGCCCGCAACGCGGCGATGCTGGAGGAGAGCGGGGCGGGCATCCTGCTCGCCGGGCCCGAGGACGCCGGGACCGCCGCCGGGATCGCGGCGGCCGCGCGGACCCGGCCCCGCGTCGTGGTCCTGGACGACGCCACCGAGGCCGCCGGCGGGTTCCAGCCGCCCCACGCCCACGCCGACCAGACGGCCTACATGCTGTACACCTCCGGGAGCACCGGCCGGCCGAAGGGGGCCCTCGTGCACCACGGGGGCATGGTGAACCACCTGGTGGCCAAGAACGAGGACCTCGGTCTCACCGCCTCCGACGTCGTCGTGCAGAACGCCCCGCTGACGTTCGACGTGTCGGTGTGGCAGATGCTGGCCGCGCTCACCGTCGGCGCGTGCGTCCTGGTCGTCGGCGACGACGTGGCGCTGGACCCGGTGGCGCTGTTCCGGCAGGCGGACCAGGACGGCGTCACCGTGCTCGAAGTGGTGCCGTCCCTGCTGCGCGCCGCGGTGGACGCGTGGGACGACGGCGCGCCGGTCCCTGACCTCGGGACGCTGCGCTGGCTGCTCGTCACCGGCGAGACCCTGTCCGGCGACCTGTGCCGGCGCTGGTTCCAGCGGTTCCCCGGCGTCCCGATGGTCAACGCGTACGGCCCCACCGAGTGCTCCGACGACGTGACCCACGGTTTCGTCACCGGCGCCGGCGACGTGCCCGGCTCGGTCGCGCCGATCGGGCGCGCCGTCCGCAACACCGAGCTCTACGTGCTGGACGGAACCCTCCAGCCGGTGCCGGCGGGGGTGGCGGGCGAGCTGTACGTCGGAGGCGACGGGGTGGGGCTGGGGTATCTCGGCAACCCCGCCGCCACGGCCGTGTCGTTCGTCGCCGACCTGTTCTCGGGCCGGCCGGGCGCCCGCCTCTACCGCACCGGTGACCTGGTCCGCGGCCTCCCCGACGGGCAGCTCGAGTTCCTCGGACGGGTGGACCACCAGGTGAAGATCCGCGGGCAGCGGGTCGAGCTCGGTGAGATCGAGGCGGCGCTGCGGACCACGGCCGGGGTGCGGGACGCCGTGGTCATGCTGCGTCCCGACGAGGGGGGCCACGAGCGGCTGGTCGGCTACCTGGCGGGCTCCGCCGGCCCGGACGACGTGCGGAAGACGGCCGAGTCCCTGCTTCCGCCCCACATGGTGCCCGCGGTGTTCGTGGTGCTGGACGCCTTGCCGATGTCACCCAACGGGAAAGTGGACCGCGCCGCGCTCCCCACCCCCCAGACACCCGCCACCACCGGCGGACGCGCCCCCCGCACCCCGTTGGAGACCACCCTCGCCGAACTGTTCACCGA
>NZ_JBDPMD010000085.1:0-17064 GCF_039871875.1 Sphaerisporangium sp. B11E5
GGTGGGGGTGGGGGGGATTGGGGGTCGGAGGTGGGGGTGTGGAGGGATGCCAGGAGGGTGGGGCGGGGGCGGCCGCGCCACAGGAGGATTTGGAAGGGGTCGTCGTCGAAGGATTCGGCCAGGAGGTAGAGGACGGCGGAGAGGTGTTTGCAGGGGTGGGACCAGTCGGGGCAGGTGCAGGTCATGTCCAGGGAGGTGGGGAAGAGGGGGAGGCCCAGGGTGTCGAAGACGTCGACGATCTCGGGGGGCATCTCGCCTGCCAGGAGTTTGGCGCGGTAGAGGGCTCGCGCGGAGAGTTCCTGTTCGATGCGGGTCCAGGCGGCGTCGTCGTAGGCGGGGATGGTGATGGTGATCTGGTACGGCTCGGGACGGGATCCCTGGACCTTCGCGCGCACCGTTCCCGGGGCCAGGCCGATCTCCAGGACCTGCCCCTTGCGGGCGTACGCGCGGCCACGTGAGAGGCGGCCTGGGTCGCAGACGGATTCCAGGATGTCGATGAACCGGCGCGACCACCACTGCTCACCGATCGTGCCCCGTTTGCTGCGCGCTCGCAGTCCACCCTCGACCCTGATCGGCGCCGCCGCCTCGAACCATCCGTCCTTGCCCATCGGCATCTCAGCTCACTCCCCCGGACGACCGATCCGCACCCGCACCCATCTCAGCCTCCACGCCTCGATCCTCGTCTCCGCCCACCGGCCCCTGCCCGGCCGCCGACGCGCATCAGGGGATCGCTTCCGGGGAGAGGCGGAACAGGTCATGGAGCTGGGTGGTGGTCAGTTCGGTCAGCCAGTCCTCGCCGGTGCCGATGACCGAGTCGGCCAGGGCTTTCTTGCGTTCGATCATTTCGTCTATGCGTTCCTCCAGGGTGCCGGCGCAGATGAACTTCCGGACCTGGACGTTGCGGTGCTGGCCTATGCGGAACGCGCGGTCGGTGGCCTGGTCCTCCACGGCGGGGTTCCACCAGCGGTCCACGTGGATCACGTGGTTGGCGGCGGTCAGGTTGAGGCCGGTGCCGGCGGCTTTCAGGGAGAGAAGGAAGATCATGGGGTCTTCCTCGGTCTGGAAGCGGTCCACCAGCTCGTCGCGGCGTTTCTTGGTGAGACCGCCGTGGAGCCACAGCACGGGACGGTCCAGGTGGGCCGCGAGGTAGGGCTGGAGCATGGCGCCGAACTCGGCGTACTGGGTGAAGACGAGCGCCTTGTCGCCTTCTTGCACGATCTCTTCGGCGAGTTCTTCCAGGCGGGCGAGTTTGCCGGAGCGGCCGGTCAGGCGGGAGCCGTCCTTCAGCAGGTGGGCGGGGTGGTTGCACACCTGCTTGAGGCGGGCCATCGCGGCCAGGACGTTGCCGCGGCGTTCGATGCCCTCGCTGCTGTCGATGCGGGCCATCATGTCGTCGAGGACGGCCTGGTACAGGCTGGCTTGTTCAGGGGTGAGGGTGCACCAGACCTTCATCTCCAGCTTCTCGGGGAGGTCGGAGATGATGGTCTTGTCGGTCTTGAGGCGGCGCAGGACGAACGGGCCGGTGGCTCTGCGCAGCGCCTGGGTGGCGATTTCGTCGCCGCGGGACTCGATGGGCTCCTGGTAGCGCTCGCGGAAACGGCGGGCGGGGCCCAGCAGGCCGGGGTTGCAGAACTCCATGATCGACCAGAGCTCGGCGAGGTGGTTCTCCACGGGGGTGCCGGTGAGCGCCAGGCGGGTGCGCGCGGGGATGGACCGCACGGCCTGGGCCTGGCGCGCGCCGCTGTTCTTGATGGCCTGGGCCTCGTCGCACACGACGCGGCCCCAGCCGAACACCGAGAGCGCGGCGGCGTCGCGAAGCAGCGTGCCGTAGGTGGTGATCACCAGATCCGCGCCGGCGACGGCCTCGGCGAGTTCCTCCGCGCGGCTGCGGGCCCCGCCGTGGTGGACGTACACCCGCAGGGAGGGGGCGAACCGCGTGGCCTCCTTCTGCCAGTTGTTGATCAGCGACATGGGGCAGACCAGCAGCGTCGGGGCGGGTGTGCCGTCGCGCCGTTCGTCGAGCAGCAGCGACAACGTCTGCGCGGTCTTGCCGAGGCCCATGTCGTCGGCGAGGATGCCGCCGAGCCCGAGCCGGGACAGGAAGCTCAGCCACGACAGGCCACGCTCCTGGTACGGCCGCAGCACCCCGTGGAACCCCTCGGGGGTCGGCACCGGGGACAGGCGCCGCTCGGCCTCCCCGGACAGCAGGTCGCCGAGCTCGCCGTCGGCGTCCACGTCCACCAGCGGCAGTTCCTCGGCGCCGCCGGTGACGACCTCGTGCAGGGCCTCGGCGACGGTCATCTGGCCGCTGCGGCGCCGTTCGAGGGCCGACAACGCCGCCTTGAGCTGCCGGTCGTCGAGCTCCACCCACTGGCCGCGCACCCGGACCAGCGGCACCTTGAGCCGCGCCAGCTCGGCCAGCTCCTCCTCGCCGATGGTGTGGTCGCCCACGGCGAGGTCCACCCGGAAGTCGATCACCTCGCCGAGCCCGAGCCCCTGCCCGGCCGCCGCGCGGGAAGCCTTGGACCTGCTGCGGGTGGTGAGCTTCAGCCCGAGCGCCTTGCGGCCCGCCCACGCGGGCAGTCGCACACCGTACCCGGCGGCCTGCAGCAGGGGCGCGGCGCGGCGCAGGAACCCGAAGGCCCAGGCGGTGTCGATCACCATGCCGGACGGCCGGGCGTCGTCGAGCGCGGTGTGCAGCTCGGGGCAGAGCCGCACGGCGCGGCCGAGCCCGGCGAGCAACGTCTCGTCGGGACGGCCGGGCAGCCCGGGGATCGGCGTGCCCTCCCACAGCAGGGACGCGGGCACGTACAGGCTGGGGTCGTCGACCGACTGGAGGGCGAACTCCAGCTCCCAGCGGTCCTCGTCCCCCGCGGGCTCGATGAGGCGGAAGCACACCCGGATGGGGCCCTCCATGCGGGTCGCCGCGTCGAGCCAGGCGGCGAGGGTGCCCCGCAGCGCCGTCACCTCGGCCGGGGCGGCGTCGGCGATGACGGCCTCGGGGGCGGTGAGGGCGAACAGCCAGCGGTCGGGCAGCGGGCTGGCGCGCCCGGGGCGGTTGCCGAGCAGGAGACGTTCCGGCATGCGGGCCCGGGTGACGGCGTCGGCGAAGCCGGACAGGGCCTCGTGCAGCACCGCGGCGGCGGGCCGTTCGTACGGCGCGGCGCGGCAGGCGGGCGGCATCGCGGCGGCGAGATCGCGCACGACGGTGACGTCGGCCCCGGTCACCACGGGCACCCACCGCGCGGCGTGCCCGCCGTCCTCGGGCACGAGCTGCGGCAGCACCCGCCCCCGCCCCACCAGCGCGCGGGCGTGCTCGGCGACGACGGCGAAGTAGCGCAGCGACCACCCCGGCCCCCACTCGACCGTGCCGGCGGCGTCCGGCGCGGCGTCCCCCTGGGCGGCGGAGGTGCCGGGCAGTGAGCGCAGCAGGTCGAGGGCCTCGGCGGGCGGCAGGTGGAGGGCGGGCACGCGCCAGGTGACGATCTTGGGACGCCGTACGGCGCTCACCAGCCCCGACTCGGGCGACGGCAGCGGCACGGTGGCGGACCCGGGCAGGTGCATGGTCACCGGCTCGGCCGCGATCTCTCCCGTCAGCCCGAGCGCGGCGGCCAGCACGTCCGCCGGCGCGGCGAACGGATGCGTCCGCGCCCCGCCGGTCCGCCCAGGGGAGGCCACCCCCACGACGCGCACCGCGCCGGTACGTCGGGAGGAGCTCTCGTCCGCGACGCGCACCGCGCCGCCCCGTCCGGGAATGGTCTCGCCCGCGACGCGCACCGCGCCGGTACGTCCGGCGGAGGTCTCGCCCGCGCCTGCCGCGGGGGCCGTGCCGGTGTCTTCGCCGGGTGCCGTCGTGTCCTCCGCCCACAAGGTCAGACGGCCGGCGACCCAGGCGCCGTGGACCACGAGCACTCGATCAACTCCGTTCGCGCGGGCGTCGCCTGACCTGCCGGGGGTTCCCGATGATACGTCCAGCCGGAGACGGTGGCGGGTTCGTGGACGAGGCGTGGGATGCGATCGACCTGACGCCGCATAAAGTGCATAGGTGAGTTTCCAGCCGGATGACCTTGAAACGGTGATCCTCGACGGAGGGCTCGCCACGCACCTGGAGACGCTGGGGTACGACCTGAGCGACGAGTTGTGGTCGGCGCGGCTGCTGATGGAGGACCCCGAGGCGATCCTGCGCGCCCACCTGGACTACTTCGCCGCGGGGGCCGACGTCGCCACGACGGCCAGCTACCAGGCCAGTTTCCCCGGCCTGATGCGCCGCGGCCGCAACGAGCACGAGGCGCAGGCGCTGATGCAGCTGTCGGTGGAGCTCGCCGTGGAGGCCAGGGACGCGAACGGCGGCGGCGTGGTCGCGGCCAGCGTCGGGCCGTACGGGGCGTACCTGGCCGACGGCGCCGAGTACACCGGCGACTACGACCTGGACGAGCGCGCGCTGCTGGAGTGGCACCGCCCGCGCTGGGAGGTGCTCGCCGGGAGCGGCGCGGACGTGCTGGCCTGCGAGACGATCCCCTCCTACGCCGAGGCCCGGGTGATCGCACGGCTGCTGGAGGAGACGCCGAAGGTCAACGCCTGGATCGCGTTCTCCTGCCGGGACGACGAGCGCATCAGGGACGGCACGCCGCTGGAGCGCTGCGCCGAGCTGTTCGCCGGGAACCCGCAGGTCGTGGCGCTCGGCGTCAACTGCACGTCCCCGGCCCACATCAAGAGCCTGATCGGCCGCCTGGAGGGCTCCCCGATCATCGTGTACCCCAACTCGGGCGAGACCTGGGACGCCGAGCACCGCCTGTGGCGCGGCATCGCCGACCCGGTGGAGTTCGCCACCGCCGCCGTGCAGTGGCGGGACGCGGGCGCGACATACATCGGGGGCTGCTGCCGCACCACCCCCGAGCACATCCGCCTCATCCGCGACCGTCTCGAACCGTCAACAGAGGACGATCGAACCCGCGTCTGACCGGCCGCCGGCCGTCCTCCCGCCGAGCGGGCGTCACGCGGCGTGACCGGTCACCCCATAGATCGGCATACGCGGTCAGCACCGATGACCAGCGGAGGAATAGTAGCCACTGAGTAACATCGTGGTCATCCGTGAGCACCACGGAGGCAACATTCCCACGGTTGACTCCTGACAGGCACCGACCGACGGCTGTCAACAGGAGGCGCGATGACGTCCCCGCCGCATCCCCCTGAGCGACGGGCCGGCGAACGAGTGGATCCACCCGCGACCCAGGTGGCGTTCGACGCCGCCTCGATGTCCACACGGGAGATCAACCGTTCGCTGCAAGCCCTTCCGCGCGGCCGGGCGGTGGTGAGCAATCCCGCCGGGCGGCACAACCTGGCGGTGGGCCTCGACGCCCCCGTGAGGGTCGAGATCGACGGGCCGGCGGGTGACTACGCGGGCGGCCTCGGCAAGAAGGCCGTCGTCACCGTGCGCGGCTCCGCGGGCCGCGGGGCGGGCGAGAACCTCATGTCCGGCTGCGTCCACGTGCGCGGCTCGGCCGGCCCGAGCGCGGGGTCGTCGGCCCGGGGCGGCACCGTGGTGGTGGACGACGGCTGCGGGGCCCGCGCGGGCGTCTCACTCAAGGGCGGCACCCTGGTGATCGGCGGCGACGCCGGCCCGTTGTGCGGGTTCCTCGCCCAGTCCGGGGTGATCCTGGTCGGCGGGGACGCCGGGCGGCACCTCGGCGACTCGCTGTACGAGGCCGTGGTGTACGTGGGCGGCAGGATCGCGGGACTCGGTTCGGACGCCATAATGGAGGAGATCAACGAGCACGACGTGACCTTCGTGAAGATCCTCGCGGACGGGTACGGTCTCGATCACATCTCTCCTGAGAACATCTCCAAGGTCGTCTCCACCCGGCGCCTCTACCATCTCGACGGTCATGTCGACGGTGCGTACTGAGTGAAGGAGGCCCACCGGATGAGCCACACCTTCTCGCCGGAGATCATCGGGGAGATCCAGGAACGTGCCAGGCTGGGCCACTGCGAGGTACGCGGCTGGGGGGCCCGCCGCGCGGTGCCGGGCTTCGACGACCTGCTCATCCTGACGGCGGGCCTGTCCCCCACGCCGCTGGAGGACCAGCGGGAGCGGTGCGACAGCCGCACGGTGCTCGGCACGCGCAACGCGGCCGAGCCGGTCATCCTGGACATCCCCATCACCATCGCCGGCATGTCGTTCGGCGCGTTGTCGGCGGGCGCGAAGGAGGCGCTGGCCCGGGCGGCGACGCTGACCGGCACCTCGATCACGACGGGCGAGGGCGGGCTGATCCCCGAGGAGCGGGGGGCCGCCAAGACGCTGGTCTACCAGTGCCTGCCGTCGCGGTACGGCTTCGACCCCGATCATCTGCGCACGGCGGACGCCGTGGAGATCGTGCTCGGCCAGGGCGCGTCGCCCGGGGCGGGGGGTGTGCTGCTCGGGCAGAAGGTCACCACGCCGGTGGCGTACATGCGCGACCTGCCCGAGGGCATGGACCAGCGCACGGCGAGCCGCCACCCCGACTGGGCCGGCGCCGAGGGGCTGCGCGTCAAGATCGAGGAGCTGCGTGAGGTCACCGGGTGGCGCATACCGGTGTACGTCAAGATGGGCGCGTCCCGGGTCGCCACCGACGTGCGGCACGCGGTCGAGGCGGGCGCGGACGTGATCGTGGTGGACGGCATGCAGGGCGGCACCGGCGCGGCCCACGACGTGTTCATCGAGCACACGGGCATCCCGACGCTGGCGGCGCTGCGGCTGGCCGCCGACATGCTGCGCGCGTTGTCGGTGGAGAACGAGGTGCAGCTCATCGTCTCCGGCGGCATCCGCAGCGGCGCCGACGTCGCCAAGGCACTCGCCCTCGGCGCCGACGCGGTGTCGGTCGGCGTGGCCGCCCTCATCGCCCTCGGCTGCAACTCCCCCTCCGACGACACCGGCGCCGACGTCAGCCTCGGCTACCGCGCGCTCGGCACCGCCCCCGGCTCCTGCACCGCCTGCCACACCGGCGGCTGCCCCGTCGGCATCGCCACCCAGGACGACATGCTCGCCGACCGCCTGGACCCCGACTTCGGCGCGGAACGGGTCGCCAACTTCCTGCGTTCCCTCACCACCGAGGCCACCATGCTCGCCCGCGCCTGCGGCCGTTCCTCCGTGCACGACCTCTCCCCCGAGGACCTGGTGGCCCTGACGGTGGAGGCCGCCGCCATGGCCCGGGTGCCGCTGGCGGGCACCACCTGGATCCCCGGCGCCAGCTAGGCCGGCCCCGGCCGGGAGGCCCGGCCGGGGCGGCGCCGTTCAGCGGAGGAACGCGGCGGGCACGCCGCCGTCCACGGGCACGTGGAGGCCGGTGGTCAGCGGCAGGCCGCCCGAGGTGAGGGTGAACACCGCCGCGGCGACGTGTTCGGGGAGCACTTCCTGTTTGAGCAGGGTGCGCCCGGCGTAGTACTCGCCGAGTTCCTCCTCGGGGACGCCATAGACGGCGGCGCGGTCGGCGCCCCAGCCGGAGGCGAAGATGCCGGAGCCGCGCACGACGCCGTCGGGGTTGACGCCGTTGACGCGGATGCCGTGGGGGCCGAGTTCGGCGGCCAGGAGGCGGACCTGGTGGGCCTGGTCGGCCTTGGCGGCGCCGTAGGCGACGTTGCTGGGGCCGGCGAAGACGGAGTTCTTCGACGAGATGTAGACGATGTCGCCGCCCATGCCCTGGTCGATCATGACGCGGGCGGTCTCGCGGGAGACGAGGAACGAGCCGCGGGCCATGACGTCGTGCTGGAGGTCCCAGTCGGCGGCCGTCGTCTCCAGCAGGGAGCGGGACAGGGACAAGCCGGCGTTGTTGACGACCAGGTCGACGCCGCCGAACGCGAGCACGGCGGCGCGGACGGCGGCGCGGACCTGTTCCTCGGAGGTGACGTCCACCTCGGCGGCGACCGCCACGTCGGCCGTGCCGATCCCGGCGGCGACCTTCTCGGCGGCGCCGAGGTCGCGGTCGGCCAGCACCACGCAGGCGCCCTCGGCCGCCAGGCGGCGGGCGGTGGCGGCGCCGATGCCGGAGCCGGCGCCGGTGACCAGCGCCACCCGGGTGGCGAGGGGCTTCGGGGCGGGCAGGCGGCGGAGCTTGGCCTCCTCCAGGTCCCAGTACTCGATGCGGAACTTCTCCCGCTCCTCGATGGGCCGGTACGACGACAGGGCCTCGGCGCCGCGCATCACGTTGATCGCGTTGACGTAGAACTCTCCGGCGACCCGGGCGGTCTGCTTGTCCTTGCCGAAGCTGAACATGCCGACGCCGGGCACCAGCACGATCGCCGGGTCGGCGCCGCGCATCGCGGGTGAGCCGGGCACGGCGTGCCGCTCGTAGTAGGCGCGGTAGTCCTCGCGGTAGGCGGCGTGCAGGCCCCGCAGCCGTCCGATCACCTCGTCGAGCGGCGCGGACGGCGGCAGGTCGACCACCAGCGGCGCTACCTTGGTGCGCAGGAAGTGGTCGGGGCAGGAGGTGCCGAGCGCGGCGAGGCGCGGGTGCTCGGCGCGGGACAAAAAGTCCAGCACCTCGGGGGTGGCGGTGTAGTGGCCCACCTGGCGGGCGTCGGTGGAGCACAGGCCGCGCAGCAGGGGGAACAGCGCGGCGGCCCGCGCCTCGCGCGCGGCGTCGTCCAGCGGGGGGTGGACGACCGGGCCGAACGGCTCGGGCCTGCCGTGCTCGGCGATGTACCGCTCGGCGGTGCGGATGATCTCCAGGGAGCGGGCCTCGCACTCCTCGGCGGTGCCGCCCCACGCGGTGATGCCGTGGCCGCCGAGGATGACGCCGACGGCGCCCGGGTTGGCGTCCTTCAGCGCGGCGATGTCCAGGCCGAGCTGGAACCCGGGGCGCCGCCACGGCACCCAGAGCACCCGGTCGCCGTACACGCGGCGGGTGAGTTCCTCGCCGTCGGCGGCGGCGGCGATGGCGACGCCGGCGTCGGGATGGAGGTGGTCCACGTGGGGGGCGTCCACGAGGCCGTGCATGGCGGTGTCGATGCTCGGCGCCGCGCCGCCCCTGCCGAACGCGCAGTGGTCGAACGCGGCGACCATCTCGTCCTCGCGCTCGACGCCGGGGTAGACGCCGGTGAGGGCGCGCAGGCGGTCCACGCGCAGCACCGACAACCCGGCCTCGGTGAGGGTGCCGAGGTCGCCCCCGGACCCCTTCACCCACATCAGCTCGACGTCCGCGCCGGTCACGGGGTCGGTGGCGGCGCCTTTGGCGGAGGCGTTGCCGCCGGCGTAGTTGGTGGTGCGGGGGTCGGCCCCCAGGGCGTGGGCGCGTCTCAGCAGCGCGGCGACGGCGGGGTGCGTCTCGGGGGAGGTCATGTTCAGGCCCCCCATCCGGCCTGGGTGCCGCCCACGCGGCCGGCGACGATCTTCTCGGCGTACCCGGAGCGGCGGTAGGCCCCCATCGGGTCGGGGTCCAGCCCTGTCTCCTCGCGCAGCTCGGCCAGCAGGGGCCGCACGTCGGTGTCGTAGGCGTCCATGAACACGGCGTTGGCGGCGAGCACGTCACCCGCGGCCTGCGCGGCGGCGAGCGCGTCGCCGTCCACGAGCAGGGCCTTGGCGGTGGCCTCCTGGACGTTCATCACCGAGCGGATCTGGCCGGGGATCTTGGGCTCGATGTTGTGGCACTGGTCGAGCATGAAAGCGACGTGGTCGCCGTAGCCGCCGCCGCGCACCACCTCGTACATGATGCGGAACAACTGGAACGGGTCGGCCGCCCCCACCATGAGGTCGTCGTCGGCGTAGAACCGCGAGTTGAAGTCGAACCCGCCGAGCTTGCCCTCACGCAGCAGGAACGCGACGATGAACTCGATGTTGGTGCCGGGGGCGTGGTGCCCGGTGTCCACCACCACCTGGGCCTTCGGCCCGAGCTTGACGCAGTGGGCGTACGCGGTGCCCCAGTCCGGCACGTCGGTCATGTAGAAGGCCGGCTCGAACAGCTTGTACTCCAGCAGGAACCGCTGCCCCTCCCCCAGCCGGTCGTACACCGCCTGGAGGGCCTCGGCGAGGCGGTCCTGGCGGGCGCGCACGTCGTCCTGGCCGGGGTAGTTGGTGCCGTCGGAGAACCACAGCTTGAGGGTGCCCGACCCGGTCTGGTCCATGATGTCGACGCACTCCAGCAGGTGGCCGAGTGCCTTGCGCCGCACCGCGGGGTCGGGGTTGGTGACGCTGCCGAGCATGTACCCGTCGTCCTGGAAGACGTTGGAGTTGATCGCGCCGATGGCGACGCCGTGGTCGCGGGCGTGCCGGGCCAGGTCGGCGTAGTCGTCCACCGTGTCCCACGGGATGTGCAGGGCCACGGTGGGCGCGACGCCGGTGTGCAGGTGCACCTGCGCCGCGTCGGCGATCTTCTCGTACGGGTCGCGCGGCACCCCCTTCTGGGCGAACACCTTGAAACGGGTGCCTGAGTTGCCGTACGCCCATGAGGGCGTCTCGATGCGCTGGCGGCGCAGTGCCGCCTTGATGTCGGTTCCCATGGATCCCCCGATCAATCGAGATGGAAAACGTCGTCGGTCGTGAACATGACCTTCCTCCGGGAGGGGCGGAGTGGGGCGGGTCTGGCAGACGAAGTCGCCGGCGATGGAGGCGTCGAAGGCGGACGGCGGACGGCGGATGACCTCACCGTTCTTCCCGATGGCGCGCCCGCCGAGACGCCCGGTCTCGAACGTCTCACCCTCCGCGCCGCGATCTCGGCCTTGCCGCCGCTCCTGCCCGGCAGCAGCTTGATCTTGCTGCCGGCGGACCCACCGGGAAGCCCGTCCGGCAAAAACGTTTTAATATCGTTGTCTGGATACTGAGGTGCGTCCCGCCACCACGTCAATGGGCGGTGAAGCCCCTGTTTCCAGGGAGCCACCGCCCCCCGGCCCGTCCGGGACACGCGCCGCGCCCCCGGACCAGGCAGGCGCGTTGTGTGATATTCGTACCAAGCCCGGCCCTGTACCGGCTGGCACGTTTTAACGGACGCCCACCAGGTGAGGAGACCTGATGACCCCGGGCACGGTGAGCATCAAGGAGGTCGCCGCACGGGCCGGCGTCTCCCCCGGCACGGTGTCCAACGTGCTCAACCGTCCGCACAAGGTCGCCGAGGGCACCCGGTCCCGCGTCGAGCAGGTGATCAGGGACCTCGGCTTCGTGCGGCACGGCTCGGCGTCCACGCTGCGCGCCGGGCACAGCCGCACCGTCGGCCTGTCGGTGATCGACATCGGCAACCCGTTCTTCACCGACGTCGCCGCCGGCGTCGAGGACTACGCCAGCGACGCCGGGTACGCCGTCATCCTCGGCAACTCCTCGGGCGACCGCGTCAAGGAGGAGCGCAACCTGCGCGTCTTCGCCGAGCAGCGGGTGCGTGGCCTGCTCATCACGCCGTTCGACGACGACCCGGCCCGGCTGGACGTGCTGCGCGACCGCGGCATCGGCGTGGTGCTGGTCGACCACCCCGCCCACCGGCCCGACCAGTGTTCGGTCGCGGTCAACGACATCACCGGCGGGCGCATGGCGGCGGCCCACCTCGTCGAGCGCGGCGCCACCGACCTCGTGTACGTGACGGGGCCGCTGAGCATCCGTCAGTGCATCGAGCGCCGCGTCGGCGCCGAGCAGGCGCTCACCGCGGCCGGCCTCGACCCCGCGGCGCACCTGCGGGTCGTCGAGATGCCCGCGATGAACGCGAGGGCCGGCCAGTGGGCCGCCGAGCTACTGCTCCCCGAGGGAGTGCCCGACGCCGTCTTCTGCGCCAACGACCTGCTGGCGCTCGGCATGCTGCGCGGCCTGATGCACGCCGGGGTGCGGGTGCCCGAGGACGTCACGCTCATCGGCTACGACGACATCGACTTCGCCGCCGCCTCCACGGTGTCGCTCAGCTCGATCCGCCAGCCCACCTACAAGCTCGGCCGCATCGCCACCGAGTTGCTCCTGGACGAGTGCGAGAACCCGGAGAGCCATGCGCACCAGCAGATCATGTTCCAGCCCGAGCTGGTCGTCCGCGAGTCGACCCGGCGCTGAGCGGTGACCGGCGCGCCCGTCACCGTCGCCGCCGTGGACCTCGGGGCCTCCAGCGGCCGGGTGATGCGCGCCCGCGTGCACGACGGCGGGGCGGAGCTGACCGAGGTCCACCGCTTCGCCAACCGGCCGGTGCGGGCCGGCGGCACCCTGTACTGGGACGTCCTGGCGCTGTTCCAGGGGGTGCTTGACGGCCTGCGCGCGGCCGGCCCGGTCGGCTCGGCCGGCATCGACTCCTGGGCCATCGACTACGGCCTGCTGGACCCCTCGGGGCGCCTGCTCGGCAACCCGGTGCACTACCGCGACGGGCGCACCTCAGGGGTGATGGAGCGGGTCGTCGGCGAGGTGGGCGCGGACCTGCTGTACGGCACGAGCGGCACGCAGTTCCTGCCGTTCAACACCGTGTTCCAGTTGCTGACCGAACGGGAGCGGCTGGAGCAGGCGGCGACGCTGCTGCTCATCCCCGACCTGCTGACCTGGTGGCTGACCGGCTCGGCGGGCGCCGAGGTCACCAACGCCTCCACCACGGGCCTGTACGACGTGCGGTCCGGCACCTGGGCCGAGCCGCTGATGGACCGTCTCGGCATCCCGGCACGGCTGTTCCCGCCGCTGCGCCCGCCGGGCACCCCCGCCGGGGTGGTGCGGGCCGGCGTCGCGGACGGCCTCGGGCCGGTGCCGGTCACCCTGGTCGGCTCGCACGACACCGCGTCCGCCGTGGCCGCCGTGCCCGCCACCACCGACCGGTTCGCCTACATCTCCTCGGGCACCTGGTCGCTGGTGGGTGTCGAGCTGCCCGCCCCGGTGCTCACCGAGGAGAGCCGCGCGGCGGGCTTCACCAACGAACGCGGACTGGACGGCACGGTGCGCTACCTGCGCAACGTCATGGGCCTGTGGATCCTGCAGGAGTGCATGCGCGCCTGGGGCGAGCACGACCTGCCCGCGCTGCTCGCCGCCGCGGAGCGCGCGCGGCCGTTCGCCGCGGTGCTCGACCCCGACGACCCGGCGTTCCTGCCGCCCGGCGACATGCCCGGCCGGATCGCCGGGTACTGCCGCCGCACCGGCCAGGAGCCGCCCGCCGACCGGCCCGCGGTGGTGCGGTGCGTGCTGGAGGGACTGGCGCTGGCCTACCGGCGCGCGGTGCGCGACGCGGTGCGGCTGAGCGGGCGCGAGGTCACCGTGGTCCACGTGGTGGGCGGCGGGGCGCGCAACGCGGCGCTGTGCCGCATGACGGCCGACGCGACGGGCCTGCCCGTGCTGGCCGGCCCGGTGGAGGCCGCCGCTCTCGGCAACGCGCTGGTCCAGGCCCGTGCCCTCGGAGTCCTCGGCGCGGCGGGCGACATCCGCGCCATGGTCCGCCGCGGCCACGAGGTGACCGCCTACGAGCCCTCCGGTGCCACCGCCCCCTGGGACGAGGCCGAGTCCCGCCTCATCGCCGCCGCCCCGCGCTGACCCGGGGCGTCGTCAGGAGGGTGCGGCGTCGCGGGACGCGCGGGCGGCGCGTTCCTGCTCGATCTTGGCGCTGGTGGCGTACTTGTCCACGTACTCCTGGCCGGACAGCTCCATCAGGGCGTACATGATCTCGTCGGTGACGGCGCGGAGCACGAGGCGGTCGTCCTCCATGCCGTAGTAGCGGGAGAAGTCCAGCGGCTTGCCGTACTTCACGCCGGGACGGATGCCGAGCTTGGGGAACGGCCGGCCGGTGGGCATCATCTCGAACGTGTTGACCATCGCCCAGGGGATGACCGGCACCCGGGACTCCAGCGCCAGCCGGGCCACACCGGTCTTGCCCTTGTAGAGCCGCCCGTCGGGCGACCGGGTGCCCTCGGGGTAGATGCCGAGCAGGTGGCCCTCGCGCAGGATGCGAAGGCCGGTGCGCAGCGCCGCCTCGCTGGCCTTGCCGCCGGAGCGGTCGATGGGCACGGTGCCGACCCCGGTGAAGAAGGCCCGGGTGAGCAGGCCCTTCAGGCCGCGGCCGGTGAAATATTCAGCCTTGCCCAGCGAGATGACCTTGCGGGGCAGCGGCAGCGGCCCGATGAAGTGGTCGGCGAACGACAGGTGGTTCCCCGCCAGGATCGCGGGCCCCCGGCGCGGCACGTGCTCGATGCCGACGACCCAGGGACGGAACACCAGATGGAGCAGTGGCCCCAGAATGGCCTTCACCACCCAGTAGAACACGCGGGCACCTCTTTCCGGTCATGCGCCGTCACGCCGCGCGCGGCGTGGCGTCATCTTCGCATGCCCCGGGCGCCGTGCCGAATTCCTGTCTCCCCGATGATCGCTTCCGGCGCGACACCGGCGCGCGGGATCTCGCAAGACCGGCCCCGGTCGTGCGACGATCGGGACGAGCCGTACCAGGAGAGGACGGGATCATGCCGCTCATGCCCGGCTCCGCGCCGTACCACCACGAAGGCGGTCAGGTCGGGGTGCTGCTGTGCCACGGGTTCACCGGGACACCGCAGTCACTGCGCCCCTGGGGCGAGCACCTCGCCGCCGCCGGCCTCACCGTGTCCCTGCCCCGGTTGCCCGGCCACGGCACCACCTGGCAGGAGATGAACCGCACCCGCTGGGAGGACTGGTACGCCGAGCTGGACCGGGCGTTCGACGCGCTGCGCGGCACGTGCGCCGAGGTCTTCGTGATGGGGCTGTCGCTCGGGGGCTGCATGGCGTTGCGGCTGGCCGAGGTGCACGGGCCCCTGGTGCGGGGCGTGGTGGTGGTGAACCCCTCCATCGTGAACGACGTCCCGCTGCTCGCGCTGGCCCCGGTGCTGAAGTTCCTGGTCGCGTCGGTGCCCGGGGTGGCCGGGGACATCAAGCGCCCCGGGGTGACCGAGGTCGGGTACACCCGCACTCCGGTCCGTGCGGCGGCCACGCTGCCCCGGCTGTGGGCACTGGTGCGGTCCGAGCTGCACCGGGTCACCCAGCCGGTGCTCGTCTACCACAGCCCCGAGGACCACGTGGTGAAGCCGACGAGCGTCGCGCTGCTGCGGTCCGCGCTCGGGGACAACCTCACCGTCCGCGAGTGCCTCGACAGCTACCACGTGGCGACGCTCGACAACGACGCCCCCGCCATCTTCGAGGGAAGCCTCGACTTCATCAGAACGCACGCCTCGGTACCCTTGCAGAGAGACTGACCCGATCTCGGGGGACCCGGGTCCAGCGGGACGCGGAGCCTCCACCGACCGGCCGGAGCACCACCCACCAGCGATCGCGATCGTGAGCAGAGGAACGAATCGAAGTGACCGGTGACGCCGCAGAGCGATGAGGACGAGGTCTGGCGTCAGATCGTCGCCTCCTTCAACCAGACCGCGGAGACGAGCTCGGCCGTCCAGCCCTGGCCGGACCGCGAGAACGTGCCCGCCGAGGGCCCCACGGCGCCGGAGACGGCGACCGTGGCCGATGTCCGTGAAGACGAGCGGGAAGTGGAGCGGCCCGCACCGCCCCACGAACAGGACGAGCGGGACGAGCAGGACGCGCCCGACGACGAGACGGAGCACTACGTGCCGCCGCCTCCTCCGCCGTTGCCCAAGATGGACGCCGGCACCAAGGTCGCGTGGCTGGCGTTGTTCGGCGGCCCGGCCTACCTCCTGCTCGCCGCGTTGCTGTCCTGGCCGATGGACGGCTGGATCCTGTTCTCCGCCATCGCCGCGTTCATCGGCGGCTTCGTCGCCCTGATCGTGCGCATGGGGGACGGCCCGCCGCCCGACTCCGGCTGGGACGACGGCGCCATCGTGTGAACGGTCACTTCTCCGCCGGCGCGCGGCCGCGGCTCCCGGTGGCGTCCGGGCCGCCGACGCTCCCGGCGCCCGCGGCGTCGCCCGACGGGGTGGCGCCGGGCTGGAACCGCTCCACCACGTCGGTGTAGCGGTCACGCTCGTCGACCACGTGGCCGACGGCGAGGGTGAGGTCGCCGACGTGGGTCACCGCCTGCAGGCGCACCGTGCGGGGGCGGGGCGACGCCTCGCCGCGCACCACCTTCCATTTGCGGCCGTCGCCGCGCAGCAGGTACGCCGCGCCGGGGTGGGCGGGGTCGAAGCCGGAGATCCAGAAGTGGCCCTTGCCGTCGCCGGTGACGCCGTACAGCTCGGCCCGCCCGCCGGGCACCGCGGCGCGGCTCCAGCGTTTGCCGTTCCACTCCAGCACCAGTGGGGAGATGTCTCCCTCGCCGTGGTAGACGCCGCCCACGGCGACCGCCTTGCGCGGCCCGTCGAGGTAGACGTCGCGCAGGTAGCCGCCCTCGACCTCCGGGGCGGCGACGTGCTTCCAGGTCCCGCCGGTCGCGCGCATGATCAGCGGGCCTGACTCGTCGTCGCCGACCGCCCAGCCGTCGCCCTTCTCCGTCACCGCGACGCCGTACAGGGTGCCCTTGCCCTTGCCCTTGATCTTGGCGATGCTCCAGCCCTTGGCGCCGGCGGTGGCGATGAGCGGCTCGCGGCCCCGGGCGCCGACGGCCACCACGCGGCCCGGCACGGCGGCGACCCCGCCGAGCCAGTCGCCGGTGCCGAACTGCGGCACGCTGACCCGGTCGAACACCGAGCCGTCGCCGCGCACGACGTACGGCAGGCCGTCGTGGCCGTCGCCCACGGCCCAGATGTCACGCGGCGAGACGGCCGCGACCGAGCGCAGGTGACCGGCGCCGGACGGGTCGTTGCGAATGCCGGCCTCGGTCCAGGCGGCGCCGTCCCAGTGGGTGAGGACGCTGCGGTTCTGCCAGGCCTCCCAGACGTCCTGCTGCCCCACGGCCCAGATGTCGGTGGTGGACAACCCCACGACGTCCGACAACGAGCCGTCGGTGCGCAGCCGCGCCGTGGCCGACTCCTGCACCAGCCCCGCCGCGGTCCTCTCGGCATGCGGACGACCAGGGTCGGCGTGAGCGTGCGCGACGGACGTCGCGCGGAGGGGAGGGCCGGCCACCGCGGCCAGCAGGACGCACAACGACAACGCGCGCCGCGGCAGGCGGCGGGACATGACCAAATCGTACGTGCGCGGATGTCAACTCCGCGTGAAGTATCGCCAGTGTTGGCCGAACGGTCACCGGACCGCACCCAACCCGGAACCCCCCGAACCCCCCACCCCAC
>NZ_JBDPMD010000086.1:0-16773 GCF_039871875.1 Sphaerisporangium sp. B11E5
GCGTCGGGGTGGGCGTCGGGGTGGGCGTCGGGGTGGGCGTAGGCGTCGGCGTGGGGGTCGCGCCGCCGATCACGACGGTCGTGAGGGAGCGGGGCCTGAGGGTGACGGTGCCGCCCGTGACCGTGGAACGCGTCAGCGAGTTCGCGCCGTCGGTGACGTAGGCGGTGGCGTCGCCCGGCAGGCCGTCCCAGGTGACGGCCGAGTTGCCG
This sequence comes from Sphaerisporangium sp. B11E5, assembly GCF_039871875.1. Taxonomy (NCBI): domain Bacteria; kingdom Bacillati; phylum Actinomycetota; class Actinomycetes; order Streptosporangiales; family Streptosporangiaceae; genus Sphaerisporangium; species Sphaerisporangium sp. B11E5. Next base: position 210 of record NZ_JBDPMD010000086.1, read on the forward strand.
GTGTTGAGCACCTCGGCGACCCTGGAGCCGTCGGAGTTGAGGAACGCCGTGACCTTCAACGCCGAGTTGCTGCTGGTCGCGCCGATCCGGACCGCGTCCGGCCGGATGAACCGGCTGTACGCCGCCATCGCCCACAGCCGCTTGGACACGCGGTACGTGCGGGCGGCCGTGTCGATCCCGATGAACGCCTGGGTCTCTCCCTGCGACCCGCCCAGCCAGTAGAGGTAGCCGCTGACGTTGCCGACGGCGAGTGCCTGGTGGATGGCCTGGGCGATGGCGAAGCCGTCACGGCCGCTGCCGTCGTCCCAGTTCGGGTTCCAGGCGCTGGCGCTGGGGGCCCATTCCGACATCCAGGTGCGCTTGCTCCCGGGCTGCGGGCTCGTGATCTGGCTGGCGTAGGTGTGCCCGGTGTAGGTCGACACGTAGCGGCGGGCATCGGGGTCGGCCTCGATGGCGTTGGTGTAGGACTTGGCCTGGTCCCAGCCGAAGGCGTCGCAGCAGGTGAGCTTGACGTCGCCGGCGAGCGGGCCGAGGACCTTGACGAACGCGGCGGCCTGGGCCGGGGTGAACCGCATGGACTCGTAGGTCGCCGTGTAGTCGGGTTCGTTGGCGAACCCCAGGTCCGTGATCTTGATGCCTTCCTGGGCGTAGAACCTCGTGTACTGCATCAGGTACCGGGCGTAGGCCGCCCGCCACTCGGGCCTGAGGGTGCCGCCGTTGTTCTCGCTCCCGTTGTCCTTCATGTACCCGGGAGCGCTCCAGGCTTCGGCGTAGAACCGCTTCACGCCGTACGACTGCGCGGCCTTCGCCACCCACACCTGGGCACCGTCGTCGCCGTTCCACACATACCTCGGCGGCGCGTCGGGTCCTCCCGGGTTCTGGGGCTGAATGGAGATCATCTTGTCGTACGGGCTGCCGGCCGGCGAGGCGCCGATGCCGAGCCGCAGGATGCTGAGCCCCGCGCCGCTGTCACGGTCGAACCACAGGCGGAAGATGTCGTTCTGCTGCGCCGTCGAGAGGCTGCGCAGCAACTCGCCCCGGCGGAACGCCGTGGCGATGCCGAAGCCGTCCATCTGCTGGTAGCGCACACCGTCCGACAGGGTGATGACCGGCGCGGCCGCGGCCTGCCCGGCCACCAGCGACGTGGCGAGCAGAGCGATCGCCATGACGATCCGTAGCACAGGGGCCCTCCTGAGGTCGTGTCATCCGGTGCGCGGCGGCGGTGCGGCCCTCGTGGGCCGGCTGCGGGATGACCGCGAAGTTGAGCGCTAACTTCCCCGAGCGAGGCACCGGTCATCGCTTGGGGACCAAGTGTGGGAATGGCTCCGGAAATGTGTCAACGTCCTGGCCGCAACGTTTCGACGTGTGAGGCAGTGGGCTGGCTGACCTGCGGATATCACATGCCAGGTGTCACGTGTTCCCTACCAGCGGAAACCCTCGTGCGCGGGTGGGCGCTCCGGCTCGGCCGCCTTGGCGGGGGAACGGCGGCGATCGTGAATTTTTCAGTATTTGTGAGCGCTAACAAATAGCCGGTGCTCCGGGCGCGCGTGCCCGTCAGCGGCGCGGGGTGACCACACGGAGGTCGGCCTCGATGCGGGCGGCGGTCGCCAGCAGTGGGGGTACCAGGTCCCGGCGCATCGCGTCCACGCTGTAGCGGGCCGCGTGGACGGGGATGTTGACCGCCGCGACGACCGTGCCGCCGCGGTCACGGACGGGCGCGGCGGCGGAGCGCAGGCCCTCCTCGAGCTCCTGGTCCACGATGGCGTAGCCCTGGGACCGGATGCGCCGCAACTCCGCGCGCAGGGCGGTGACCGAGGTGAGGGTGCGGGACGTGCGGGGCTCCAGCGCGATCTCCTTGAGGCGGCGCTCGATCTCCTCGTCGGGGAGGTACGCCAGGAGCACCCGGCCCATGGAGGTGACGGCGGCGGGGAACCGTGTGCCGACCATGATGTGCACGCTCATGATGCGGCTGGTCGGGACCCGGGTCACGTAGACGATGTCGTCGCCGTCGAGCACCGAAAGGGACACCGACTCCTTCACCTCGGCGACCAGGCGCTTCAGGTGCGGCTCGGCGATGTCGGAGAACGGCAGGCCGGACAGGTAGGAGTAGCCGAGCTCCAGCACCCGAGGGCTGAGCCTGAACAACCGGCCGTCGGTGTGCATGTAGCCGAGCTCGGCCAGCGTGAGCAGGAAGCGGCGGGCGGCGGCGCGGGTGATGCCGGTGCGGGCCGCCACCTCGCTGAGCGTGAGCTCGGGATGGTCGGCGTCGAAGGCCCGGATCACCGCGAGCCCGCGCTCCAGGGACTGGACGAAGGACCTGTCACGCCCCCGGTCGGTCATCGGGCTCCTCCGTCGTTCCCCGTCTGGGCCTGTCAGCCTACTGGAACGGCGTTCCACCAGACGCCGTGCCGCGGACCGCGGAGGGACGCCGGTTCGCGATGCGCACGCGGGTGCGAGGCACCCGGCGGGCCGCCGGCCCGCCGGGCCCCGGGCTCCCGCGGCGCTACTCCGGCTCACACCACATGGTGATCGGCTCAGCAGGGTGAATTTCGCCGAATCGGTGCCCGCGGCGCTGGACGCCGGCCAGGTGGACGCGGCGTGGGTGGTCGAGCCGGCGCTGAACACGGTGAAGGCCATGGGCGGCCGCGTCATCGCGTCCAACTTCGTGGACATCGCGCCGGACCTGACCGTCGCGCTGTACTTCACCTCCGACAAGCTGCAGGCGGAGAACCCCGACCTGGTCAAGCGCTTCCAGGAGGCGATGCGCGAGTCGCTGACCTACGCCGACGGCCACCCCGACGACGTGCGCCAGGTCATCACCACGTACACGAAGATCCAGGCCGGGAGCCTGCTGGACCTCACCCTCCCGAAGTGGCCGGCCGACCCGAACCGCGCCTCCCTGGAGGAACTCGCCAAGCTCAGCCGGCAGGACGGCCTCTTCGCCGAAGCCCCCGATCTGAGCAAGCTGGTGCCATGAGGAGAAGCCCGGCTGCCGCCGGCGCCGGGAACGATGACCGGTGGACACGGGAGCCGCGACGCTCCGGCCTTCACCGGCGGCCGCTGACCCGCACCGGGGAAGTTCTGGGCGAGGTGTAACTTTCCTCCGCGTCCATGAGGTATGCCTGGTTGGACTGGCGCGAAGGAGGACCCATGGACCCCCGGCCGACGACGGGCACACCGGACGTGCGTGAGGATCGGCGGCGCTCGCCGTGGGGGACCATCGCCATCCTCTACGTCAGCGGGGTCGTGGCGGCGATGAGCATCGGCAAGTTCGCCTCCGTCGGGCCGGAGATGGCGGGTGAGCTCGGGCTGTCGCTGTCGGAGCTGGGCTGGGTCATCTCGGCGGTCGTCGGCGTGGGAGCCGTCGCCGGCCTGCCCGCCGGGTACCTGATCCGCCGCGTCGGCACGGAGAGATCGATGGCCGCCGGCCTGGTCCTGACGGCGGCGGCGGGCGCGGCGAGCGTGGCGGCGGGCGACTTCGCCTGGTTGCTGGCCGCGCGCGGCGTCGAAGGCGCCGGGTACCTTCTGGTCAGCATCGCCGCTCCTGTGCTGATCCTCCGCCTCGCCCGCGAGCGCGACCGCGGCACGGCCCTGTCGATCTGGGCCACGTTCGTGCCGGTGGCCATCGGCGCCAGCACGCTGGCCGGAGGTGTGGCCGGCGCGGCCCTCGGCTGGCGCGGTTGGACCGGGGGCCTCGCGGCGCTGACGCTCCTGATGGCACCTGTCGTGTGGGCCCGCCTGCCGCGAGGTCCCGGGCGGCGCCCGTCCTCCCGGGCCGTCGCCGCCGGCCCGCGCGCGCTGACGTGGCCCGCGGTGCTCGCCGGCTCGTTCTGCGTCATGGTGCTGGTGACCATCCCGGTGGTCGTCCTGCTCCCGACGTTCCTCATCGAGCGGCACGGCCATTCGCCCGCCGCCGCCGGCGCCCTGACCTCGGTGATCTCTTTGCTCGGCGTCCCCGGCGGCCTGGCCGTGGGCGTCCTGTTCCGGCGAGGCGCCGCCCTGAGCCTGATGGCCGCGTCCGGCCTGCTGATCATCCCGGCCGCCTGGCTCACCTACTCGGCCGCCGTCCCCCTGCCCGCCGCGGTGGCGGGCGCGGCCGTGATCTCCGTGGAGAACGGCTTCCTCGGCGCTCTCGTCTTCGCCGTCGCGCTTCCTCTGGTCCTGCGCCATCTGGACCACGCCGACCTCGGCACCGGGCTGGTCGCCCAGATGGGCAGCCTCGGCTCCCTGATCGGCCCCCCGCTGTTCGGCCTGGTCGCCGCGCGGTTCGGCTACCCGTCCCTGGCCCTGCTCATCACCACCGGAATGCTCGTCTCCACCGCCGGGTTCCTCCTCGTCGCCAGACGAACCGTCGGCCGTCCGTCACGATGACCACAGCGGACGGTGTCCATGCGCGGGCACGAGCGGTCATCGCTCACCTGTGGACCGGTGTCGGTGGGGCACCTCCCTGTGAAGGATCGGCGATCTCCTGCGGTGGACCGCGAGGACGTGGTGTCGGTCCTGCGGTCCACAGGGTCGCGGTCGCCGGGCGGGTGAACGTCGCGCCGGTTGTGAGCGCTAACATCCAGCTTTCCGGTCGCGCTCCCGTTCATCGAGTGGTTGTGGTGGTGGGCCGTAGCCAATACCGAAGTCCGGCGCGCCGTCAAGAGCCCGTCATCTGTCGCACAGAAAAAGGGCCCGGACGGGAGCGGTGTGCGGGGTGCGCCGTCGCGGGATTGTTCTCTCCGGCCGGATGAGGGCGTCGCGCTGAAACTTTCAGCGACGACGCGCACGTGGCAGGCGCGGAATCCACGGCTTTCAGGCGGAGACGTCCCGGCTTGCGGGAGCGGGTTCCGATAGAGGGCTCCGAAAGTTTCTGGATGCCCTTGACATGTTTCGCCGAGATTTCCACACTGTGTCATCGAGGTGGTCCCTCGCGCCGGTGGTGGTGCGCGACAGGAACCGCCCTCCTCGGCGCCCGGTGGTGTGCGGTCCCGGATCACGGGACGCGGCGTCGATCCGCGGGATGTCCCCGCGTGTCCCCGCCATTGCATGATCCACTCAGGGAGCACTCCGTCATGGACACCAACGCCATACCCCCGCCGCGCCCCCGGCGCGTCCGGACAAGCCTGCGCGTCCTGCTTGCCGGCGCGCTCGGCGTCGCCGGCGTCGCCACCGCGCTGACGCTGTCCGCTCCTGTCGGCGCCGCCGCGCTCGCCGCGAACAAGCTCAGCGACTCGGCGCGCATGGCGGCGGCCGACACCCCGTTCCGGCTGCGCAACGACGGGGCCGTGCGGTGCGTGGACTCGCCGAACAGCGCCACGGCCAACGGCACCCAGCTCCAGATCTACGACTGCCACAGCAACGCCAACCAGAGTTTCACCTACACCACCGGCCGGCAGTTGCAGCTCCTCGGCAAGTGCCTGGACGTGCCGACCGGCGGGGGCTCGGGCACCCGCGTCCAGCTCTACGACTGCCACAGCGGCACCAACCAGCAGTGGGTCCGCAACTCGAACGGCACCGTGACCAGCGTGGCCAACAACCTGTGCCTCAGCGTCACCGGCACCGGCAACACCTCCGGCGTGACCGTCGCCAGCTGCAACGGCCAGGCCACCCAGCGGTGGACCTGGGACGGCTACACCGGAACGGACCCGACGCCGACTGCCACGCCGACGGTCACCCCGACGCCGACCCCGACGGGCACGTGCCAGCTTCCGTCGTCGTACCGCTGGACGTCGACCGGCCCGCTGGCGCAGCCGAGGTCGGGCTGGGTGTCGCTGAAGGACTTCACCGTCGCGCCGTACAACGGCAGGCAGCTGGTCTACGCCACGACGCACGACACGGGCACCAGGTGGGGTTCGATGAACTTCAGCACCGTCGCGAACCTGACCGACCTGGGCTCGGCCAGCCAGAACGCGATGAACTCCTCCACCGTGGCGCCGACGCTGTTCTACTTCGCCCCCAGGAACATCTGGGTGCTGGCCTACCAGTGGGGTTCGAGCAAGTTCTCCTACCGCACCTCGAGCGACCCCACCAACCCCAACGGGTGGTCGGCCGAGCAGCCGCTGTTCACCGGCAACATCTCCAACTCCAGCACCGGCCCCATCGACCAGACCCTCATCGCCGACGACCAGAACATGTACCTGTTCTTCAACGGCGACAACGGCCGGGTGTACCGGGCCAGCATGCCGATCGGCAACTTCCCCGGCAGCTTCGGCTCCAACTACACCACGATCATGACCGACACCACCAACAACCTGTTCGAGGCGGTCCAGGTCTACAAGCTCCAGGGCCAGCAGCGGTACCTCATGCTGATGGAGGCCATCGGCTCCCAGGGCCGCTACTTCCGCTCGTTCACCGCCACCAGCCTCGGCGGCACGTGGACCCCGAACGCCGCGACCGAGAGCAACCCGTTCGCCGGCAAGGCCAACAGCGGCGCCACCTGGACCAACGACATCAGCCACGGTGAGTTGATCCGCGTCAGCGCCGACCAGACCTTCACCGTCGACCCCTGCAGACTGCAGTTGCTCTACCAGGGCCGCAGCCCCAGCTCCGACGGCACCGAATACGGCCTGCTGCCCTACCGGCCGGGCCTGCTGACACAACAACGCTGACGCAGTGAATCGGATCCGGATCGCGTGTTCCTGAGGTTCCCGGCGAAGGCACATGCCGGATCGGGCGAGCGTCATCACGGCACGCGATCCGGACCGGATGCGACGGAAAACGGCGGGCTCGGCCTTACGGCCGCGCCCGCCGTGTGTCGCGGTCGTCCGGGCGGGTCCTCCCTGACCGGCGGCGCCTCCGGCGGCACAACCGGCGGCGCCTCCGGCGGCCGGGGGACGTCGAGGGGCCGGAATCGCGGGGGCTCCGGCCTCTCTTGCGTGTTCCGGGTGGTCAGCGCACCGTGATGTTGGAGTTGCCGCTGCTCTGGAAGCCCTCGGTGGCCATGATCTGGTAGTCGTGGCGGCCGAGGCCCATGCCCGCGCGGGCCCACGCGTCGAAGTGGTTGCCGGCGGTGATGGTGCCGCCGGTCCTCTTCTGCTGGCGGACGCTCCAGTACTGGTTGAAGGTCCTGGTGCCCTCGATGGAGGGGGCGTTGTAGCGCGTGGTCTGGTAGATGTCGTACGTGCCGCCGTCGGTGGTCACGGTGCCCTTGTAGGAGCCCGTGGGCCGGTAGGTGCCCCAGTTGTCGACGATGTAGTACTCGATGAGCGGGCTGCGCGTCCACCCGTAGAGGGTGAGGTAGGCGTTGCCGGACGGGTTGAAGCTGCCCGAGTAGTTCACGGTCCTGCGTGCGCCGGGGTTCCAGCCCTTGCCGGCCACGAAGTTGCCGGTGTTGCGCCACGAGGTGCTGTAGTTGCCGCCGTTCAGCAGCTCCATGGAGACCGTGCCCTGGGCGTCGGTCCAGAAGGAGTAGAAGTATCCGCCGTGGTTGCCGGTCTGGTTGGTGGTGATGGCCGCGTTGGCGACGCCGGGTACCGTGACCAGGACCGCGGCCAGCGCCAGGGCGCCGGCGCGACCGGCGAACAGCCCGGCCCGGCCGGCCGCGCGGCTCTTGGAGCGGGTGGGGACGTGGTTCATCGCGCGCTTCCTCCTCGTGATCGCTGGCGAGTGCCAGGTGGAGCGAGGCGCGGCCCGGCGGGGGCTGCCGGTACCGCGGTGGGACGGCCACCGCGCGTCGGCGTCGAACGACGCAGGGGGGCTGGGCCGTCGTCGTGAATCCGCGACCGCGGGACCGGATCGCGGCGGGTGACCCGGATCGACCGTGGTCGAGGTTTCACGGCGGCGAAACTATCGGTGTGCCGTCGAAAGTATCGATCCAGTTCCAGGCTGTCAACAGCCAGAGTAAACATTTCTCACTTGTGTGTCAGCCCGCTGTTAGGGCAGGTCGATGGCCTTACCTGCGGCGAGTGCCTGGAGGTGCGCACCAGGCCCGTAGGACGAGTTGTCCAGATCAGGGCGAGGGTTGCGAAATCTTTCGGCAACTTTCAGACGTGTCAGGAGTGCGGTCAGGTGCCGCCGCGTGACCGTCATTCGACATTCACATCGACAGGCGTCATGAGAACGTCGTGAGTTCCGCCTCGGCCGGGGGCGTCAGGCGGGCGAGGTCAGCCGGTGGAGATCGGGACGTAACCACCCGCGACGTGGAGGTCCGCCTCGATGCGCGCGGCGGCGGCGCGCAGCGGCGGCAGTAGCTGGGTGCGGGTCTGCTCCTCGGTGCGCCGGTCGGCGTGGGTGGACACGTTGATCGCGGCGACCACCTCGCCCGCGCGGTCGCGCACCGGGACGGCGATCGCGCGCAGCCCTTCCTCCAGTTCCTGGTCCAGCAGGACGTGGCCGTCACGGCCGGCCTGCTCCAGCAGGGCGGCCAGGCGCGTGGGGGACGTCACCGTGCGGGACGTCAGCGGGCGCGGGCGGACGCGTCTCACGTACGCGGCGCGCTCGGCCGCGGGGAGGCCGGCCAGCAGGACCCGTCCCATCGACGTCGCGTAGGCGGGGAACCGGGTGCCCACGGTGACGTCCATGCTCATGATCCGTGACGTGGGCACCCGGGCGACGTACTGGATGTCGTCACCGGCGAGGATCGCCATCGACGCCGGATCGCTGACCTGGCCGGTCAGCCGGACCAGGTGCTCGCGGGCGATCTGCGGCAGCGTCAGCCGCGACAGGGCGGAGAAACCGAGGTCGAGCACGCGTGACGTGGGCCGGAAGAACCTGCCGTCCCGGACCTCGGCGTAGCCGAGGTGTTCGAGGGTGATGAGAGAGCGACGTACGGTCGCCCTCGGCAGGCCCGTGGCGTGCGCCAGCGCGGCGAGGGTGACCCCGGCGCCGGTCCGGCCGAACGCCGTCAGCACACGCAGGCCCCGGGCGAACGACTCCACGAAACCAGGGCCGAGCTCCTGTTTCAGGGCGCGCGTCCCGGAGGTGCCGGCGGCCGGCCACCGCGTGGCGGGCCCGGTGGAGGCGAAGGTCTTCTCCATGACCGCGACGGCCTCGCGCAGCCTCGGGAGCACCGATTCGCCCAGGGACTCCACGGTGTGCCTGCTCGTGTGGCTGGCCACGCTCACCGCGCACACCAGCCGCCCCCCGGTGTCGTGGACGGGCATCGCGACGGCGACCAGCCCCGGCTCGATCATCTGGTCGTCCGGCGCCCAGCCGTCCCGCCGCGCCGCGCTCACGCGTCCCTCGAACGACGCGGCGTCCGGCGTGCCCGGCGGTCGCAGCAGGGGGAAGGACGTGTGAGCGGGGTCGGCCGTGCACCGGTCCCGCCAGCGGAGCCAGTCGTCCCGCGTCCAGCCGGTGGCGAAGAGGGTGCCGGCGGCGACACGTTCCGCGGGGATCAGGTCGCCGGCCCGGAACGTGATCGACATCGTGCGCCGCCGTGCGGCCTGGTGCACGAACCGGGCACCGTCGCGATCGGGAACCGCGAGCGAGGTCGACTCGTCCAGCTCGTCGGCGAGCCGGTCCGCGATCGGCCCGAGGACGCCGGGCACGCGGGACGCGGCCAGATAGGCGTTGCCGAGCTCCATCACCGCGGGGGCGAGCACCGCGTTCTGCCCGTCGAGCCGGGCGTAGCCGAGCGCCGCCAGAGTGGACACCACGCGGTCGGCCGTCGAGCGGGCCTGCCCGGTGTCGCGGACGAGATCGCTCATGCCGCGGCGCCCGCCGGTGGCCGTGAGGTGGCGCAGCACGTACAGGCCCCGGATCAGCGGGCCGACCGTCTCGGGGGGTGGCGTGCGGCCGTTCGCCGGCTCCGTCATGTGGTCTCCACGGTTGTTCTTCCTTCGTGCGAAAACGTACCGCCCGGGCATTGACATCCTCTCGCGGTGGCCACAAACTGCTGGTCGCAATATGAACAGAAGTTCACTAGGCGAACAATCTGCACGCTCCAGCCCTTCGGTGGGAATCAGGCACCCCGCTCGTGGAAAGGTGACGGCGAACATGACGGCCACCCCGCCCGTCCTCACGCAGGACGTCATCAGTGCCGAGATCGCCCAGGCGCGCCGGGCCTACACCGAGTCGCTCGACGCGGGGGCCGCGCCGCTCCACCATCCCCCACGGGCCTATCCGCCCTACCGGAGCAGCCTCGCGCGCCACCCCAGACGGCCGCTCGTCCTGGTGGACGACCCCGACGCGGTCGAGCTGACCGGCCCGGTCTTCGGCGTCACCGACGTCACCGACCTGGACGCCGACCTCACGCGCCGGCACCACGGGGAGCCCATCGGCGAGCGGATCCGGGTGACCGGGCGGGTGACGGGCCGCGACGGGCGGCCGGTCAGGGGCCAGCTCGTCGAGATCTGGCAGGCCGACTCCGCCGGCCGGTACGCCCACCAGCGGGACCAGCACCCGGCGCCGCTCGACCCGAACTTCACCGGCGCCGGCCGCTGCCTGACCGACGACGAGGGCTGGTACGCGTTCACCACGATCAGGCCCGGGGCCTATCCCTGGCGCAACCACGACAACGCCTGGCGGCCCGCGCACATCCACTTCTCGCTCTTCGGCACGGCCTTCACCCAGCGGCTGGTGACCCAGATGTACTTCCCCGGGGACCCGTTGTTCGCGTACGACCCGATCCTGCAGTCGGTCACCGACGACGCGGCCCGGTCGCGGCTCGTCGCCACCTACGACCACGGCCTGTCCATCCCCGAGTGGTCGCTCGGCTACCGCTGGGACATCGTGCTCGACGGCCCGTCCGCCACCTGGACCGAGGAGACACGATGACCGCCCCCGGCCCCGCGTCCGGCCCCCCTCCCGCTTTCTTGCCCACGCCCGCCCAGACGGTCGGCCCGTTCTTCGGGTACGCCCTTCCCTTCACGGGAGGCGGCGACGTCGCACCCGCCGGTGAGCCCGGCGCCGTCATCCTGCACGGGCAGGTCTTCGACGGCGCCGGCGTCCCCGTGCCGGACGCGCTCCTGGAGTTCTGGCAGCCCGCGCCGGACGGCTCGCGCGCCGGAGCCCCGGGCTCGCTGCGCCGGGACCCGGTGAACGGCGCGGTCGCCGGGCGCACCGGCCTGGAGTTCACCGGGTTCGGCCGTGTCGCCACCGACGCCGCCGGCCACTACGTGCTGCGCACTCTGCCGCCGGGCGGTGTGCCGTACATCTCGGTGTGCGTCTTCGCCCGGGGGCTGCTGCACCACCTGTACACCCGCGCCTACCTGCCCGGCCTCACCGACCCGGAGGCCGAGCCGCTGCTGAGCTCGCTGCCGGAGAGCCGCAGGGCCACGCTGCTCGCGGTGCGCGAACGTGACGGGGTCCACCGGTTCGACGTCCGCCTGCAGGACGACGGGGTGCACGAGGAGACGGTCTTCCTTGCCTTCGCATGATGGACGGCCTGAGCGGGACGTCCGGCGTACGGGACGCCGGCCTGCTGAGCCCGGTGTGGGCGGACTCCGCCGCCGAGGCGGCGACCGGGGACGCGGCGTTCGTGCGCCACATGCTCGACGCCGAGGCCGCGCTCAGCGACCGGCTGGCGGCGCCGCCGAGGCCGCCGCCGAGATGGCCGCCGGGCTCCGTCCCGACCCCGCCCGGATGCGGGCGAACCTCGACCTGACGTGCGGTCTGCCGGCCACCGAACGCCTGACCGTGGCCCTGTCCGCCCTGATCGGCAGGGACGAGGCCACCGGGGCGCTGACCCGCGCGGCCCATGCCGTCCGCCAGGGCGGGGGAGCGGACCTCGCCGGAACACTCGCCGGCGACCCGGCGGTGCCACTGCCGGAGCAGTCGCTGCGTGACCTGAGCGACCCCGCCGGCTACCTGGGCTCCGCCGGACCGCTGGTCGACCGCGCGCTCCTGGGGGAGACGTGACGACGGTCGCGGGGCACGCCGTGCCGCAGTCGGTGGTCCGCGCGCTTGTGGGGGAGACGTGACGACGGTCGCGGGGCACGCCGTGCCGCAGTCGGTGGTCCGCGCGCTTGTGGGGGAGATGTGACGGCGGTCGCGGGGCACGCTGTCCTGTACCACAGGGTCGACGGGCCGCGGTCGGCTCCGCCGTTGATCCTCGGCCCGTCACTCGGCACCACCATGGACGTGTGGGCGCCGCAGGCCGCGGCGCTCGCGCGCTCCCACCGGGTGGTCCGCTGGGACCTGCCAGGACACGGAGGGTCGCCCCCGGAGCTGCTACCGGATGTCGCGGCGGGCGCGACCACCGTCGCCGACCTCGGGCGGCTGGTGCTCGGCCTGGCCGACGCGCTCGGGATCGAGCGGTTCTCCTACGCCGGTGTGTCCCTGGGCGGCGCGGTGGGTGCCTGGCTCGCCGTCCACCATCCCGCACGGGTCGCCTCGCTCGCGCTGGTGTGCTCGTCGGCGCGTTTCGGCGAGCCGGGGACCTGGCGCGAACGCGCGGCGCTGGTCCGCGCCGAGGGGCTCGGTCCTGTCGCCGGCACGGCCGCCGGCCGCTGGTTCACGCCCGCCTTCGCGGGGACACCCGTCGCCGCGGCGGTGGTGGCCGTCCTGCGCACGGTCGACGCGGGCGCCTACGCGGCCTGCTGCGACGCGCTCGCCGCCTACGACCTGCGCGCCGATCTGCCCCGCGTCACCGCCCCCACACTGGTGGTCGCCGGGCGGGAGGATCCCGTCACACCCCCCGCGCACGCGCGCGAACTCGTGGACGGCATCCCGGGGGCCGCCCTCGCCGAGATACCGCACGCCGCCCACCTCGCCGGCGTCGAGCGGCCGGCCCCGGTACTGGCGGCCCTGCTCGGCCACCTGCGGGAACTCCCCGGAAAGCCGTGACCGCGCCTGCGCCGAAGGACGTCAGCGGGCGGGCATCCTCGAACAGGGCACGGTCGACGTGCTCAGGGAGTGCGGCGCCAGGGACAGGACGGACCGGGAGGGACTGGTCCACGACGGCATCGACCGGCGGCCCGGCCGGCGCGCACCTAGCGGTCCTCCAGGGTGCGCAGCGGGACCGCGAGCCGTGCGGCGAGGTCGCGTACGGTCGTGCCGTACGTCTCGCTCACCGTGACACCGTTCGGGGTGATGTGGAAGACCGCCTGGTCGGTGTAGACGCGGCCCACGCAGGCCGGGCCGGTGAGGGGATAGGTGCACTCGGGGACGAGCTTCGGCTCGCCGTCCTTGGTGAACAGCGTCATCATGACGAACACGTTCCTGGCGCCGGTGGCCAGGTCCATCGCCCCGCCGACGGCGGGGACGGCGCCGGGGGCGCCGGTGTGCCAGTTGGCGAGGTCGCCGCGCCCGGAGACCTGGAACGCGCCGAGGACGCACACGTCGATGTGGCCGCCGCGGATCATCGCGAAGGAGTCCGCCTGGTGGAAGTACGACGCGCCGGGCAGCTCGGTCACGGGGATCTTGCCCGCGTTGACGAGGTCGGGGTCGGCCTCGCCGGCACTGGCGGCGGGCCCCATGCCGAGCATGCCGTTCTCGGTGTGCAGGACGACCCCCGCGCCGGGGGAGAGATGGTCGGCGACCGTCGTCGGCCGGCCGATGCCGAGGTTCACGTAGGAGCCGCGCGGGATGTCCCGCGCGATGACGGCGGCCAGCTCGTCGCGGCCGAGCGGCCCGCGGCCGAGGTGCTCCACGGTGGGGCCCGCGGGGGGCGGCAAGGCTGTCATGAGGCGTCCTCCTTCGCGCCGAGGTCCAGGAGCCTGTCGACGTAGACGCCGGGGGTGACCACGCTCTCGGGGTCCAGCTCGCCGACCTCGGCCACCCGGTTGACCTGGGCGATCGTCAGGGTCGCGGCGGTCGCCATGATGGGCCCGAAGTTGCGTGCGGTCTTGCGGTAGACGAGGTTCCCCATGCGGTCGGCGGTGTGCGCGGCGATGAGGGCGACGTCCCCCTTGATCGGGTACTCGAGCACGTGGTCGCGGCCGTCGATGGTGCGTGTCTCCTTGCCCTCGGCCAGGGGCGTGCCGGCGCCGGTGGGACAGTAGAACGCGCCGATGCCGGCGCCGGCCGCGCGGATGCGCTCGGCGAGGGTGCCCTGCGGGACCACCTCGAGCTCGATCTTCCCGGCGCGGTAGAGGCCGTCGAACACCCACGAGTCGCTCTGCCGGGGGAACGAGCAGATCATCTTGCGTACCCGCCCGGCGGCGAGGAGCGCCGCGAGGCCGGTGTCGCCGTTGCCGGCGTTGTTGCTGACCACGGTCAGGCCCGTGGCGCCCTGCCGGATCAGCGCCTCGACGAGCCGGACCGGCATGCCGGCCATGCCGAAACCGCCGACCAGGACCGTGGAACCGTCCGCGATCCCCGCGACGGCGTCGTCGGCGCCGGTGAAGACACCGGTCATCGCGCGCTCACGTTCTCGATGACGACGGCCAGCCCCTGGCCGACGCCGATGCAGATGGCGGCGACGCCCCACCGCTCGCGCCGTTCACGCAGCACGTGGGCCAGCGTGCCGAGGACACGCCCGCCGGAGGCGCCGAGCGGATGGCCGATGGCGATGGCGCCGCCCTTGGTGTTGACGATCTCGGGGTCGACGGGCCACGCGTCCAGGCACACGAGCGACTGGACGGCGAAAGCCTCGTTGAGTTCCACGGCGCCGACGTCGCCCCAGCCGACGCCCGCCCGGCGCAACGCCTGGTTCGCGGCCTCGACCGGCGCGTACCCGAACATCTGGGGTTCGGTCGCCGCGGCCCCCCGGCCGGCGACGCGGGCGACGGGGTCGGCGCCGATGCGGCCCGCCGCGGTCTCCGCGCCGAGCACGAGCGCGGAGGCGCCGTCGTTCAGGGGTGAGGAGTTGCCCGCCGTGATGGTCCCGCCGGGGCGGAACGCCGGTTTGAGGCCGGCGAGCACCTCCGGCGTCGTGCCGGGCCTGATGCCCTCGTCGCGCGGGAGGTCCACCCCCTCGACCGGGACGACCAGGTCGTCGTAGAACCCGGAATCCCACGCCGCGGCGGCCAGCGTGTGCGACCGCACGGCGAAGGCGTCCTGCCGTTCCCGGGACACGGAGAACTTCTCCGCGAGTTGCTCGTTGGCCTCCCCGAGGGAGACCGTCCACTCCTTGGGCATCAGCGGGTTCACCAGGCGCCAGCCGAGGGTGGTGGACACGGCGGCCGTGTCGCCCGCCGGGAAGGCCCGCGAGGGTTTGGGCAGCACCCACGGGGCCCGGGTCATCGACTCCACACCGCCGGCGACGACGATGCCGGCGTCGCCGCTCTCGACCGCGCGCGAGGCGATCATGGCCGCGTCCAGGCTCGACCCGCACAGCCGGTTCACGGTGGCCGCCGGCACGGTCACCGGCAGCCCCGCCAGCAGCACGGCCATGCGGCCCACGTTGCGGTTGTCCTCACCCGCGCCGTTGGCGTTGCCCCACACCACGTCGCCGATCTCCGCCGGATCCAGGCCCGGCACCTTGGCCAGGACACCGCGCAACGCGGTGACCGCCAGGTCGTCGGGGCGGACCCCGGCCAGGGCCCCGCCGAACTTCCCGAACGGTGTGCGCGCCGCCGCGTAGATGAAGGCCGAATCCATTGAGCCCCTTCTCGCTGTCCGTGGACGAACATTCGTGCTTCCTCTTGACCAACGCCGGCTACGCGCCGTCGTTCCCGGCCCTCGCCGGCGACGGCAGCCCTCTCTTGGCGGCCTGGATCTGTTCCCGCACATGGGTGCGCAGTGCCGTGAACCGGGGGTGGCCGCGGGTGTGGAGCTGGTCCCGCGCCTCGGCGTCCGAGAGCCCCACCGCGTCAAGCGCGCCGCTGACCGGTTCGCGGCGGCGCGCCTTGGGCAGTCCTCTCTGCCGCAGCGGCAGCGCGACGTTCTCGCCGACCCGCATGCCGCCGACGCGGCGGCAAATGCCGCGGCCACGACGATCGAGGCGAGCAGACGAGGCATGGGCCCTCCCTGGGTACGTCCCTGGTGTTCGATGTGCGCAATGCGCACCAGAATTCTCTATAAGAACGTATGGTGTACCTCTCCGCCGGTCAATGCTCCATGTCGGCGTGGGTGCCAGCACCGACAAGGTCCCCTGGTTGTAAAAGAGCGACGTTCGATACATCGCTTCGCGGGTCACACGCTCAGCGATCAACGCACAACTGTGCGTATGGCGCACCACTTCGATGGCCGCAGGAGGGACGGAGGGCCGATGACCGCCTGGCGGCGCGGGGACTACACGCCAGGCCACCCAGAGATGGACCAGGGCTTAGCCCTCATCCGGACGGCCCGCTGCCCGGTTCCCGCTCCCCGTCAGGGGGAGGGGACCGGGCAGCGGCTTGAGTGTTCCGCTTCCGCGTGCCGCGCGGCGCGTCGCCGCGCCGTCATCTAGGTCAGGAGGCGGTGCAGTTCAGTGTGGGGGTGGCGGCGGTGCCGCCGGCGGTGAAGCCGAAGGTGGTGGTGGCGTTGGGGGAGAGGCCGCCGTTGTAGGTCTCGTTGCGTACGCTGACGCCGGTTCCGGAGCCGGAGCGGATCCCGTTCCACAGTTGGGTGATGGTCTGGGAGCCGGGCCAGGTCCAGGTGACGGTCCAGCCGGTGATGGCGCTGGTGCCGGCGCGGACGGTGACGGTGGACTGGAAGCCGCCGGACCAGGAGTTCACCGTCTGGATCGTCGCCGCGCAACCGCCGGGCACCGGTGTCGGCGTGGGTGTCGGGGTGGGTGTCGGCGTCGGCGTGGGTGTCGGGGTGGGTGTCGGGG
>NZ_JBDPMD010000087.1:0-15576 GCF_039871875.1 Sphaerisporangium sp. B11E5
GGCGGCGCCAACCTCAGCGCCGGCACCTTCTACGAAGGCGCCATGGTCACCGGCTACCCCACCGACGCCACCGAGAACGCCATCCAAGCCAACATCACCACCGCCGGCTACCGCTGAACCGACAGCCCTCATCTGGGCACGCTCCGGCCGTCGTCCGGGCAGAGCCCCGGCCACCCGTTCCCTCCGGGAGCGGGTGGCCCGGGCCCGGATGGCCGGCCATCGGCCGAATCGATTCGTCTCATGGAACATTCACGCCGTGCCGACCGAAAGACTCCAACAAGATGCCTGATCAGGGGGTTGTAACGTGGCATTCACACTGCGGACGTCTGTGGTTGACAGTGACCAGAGGGCGATCTACGCTGTGTGCGAATCGGTTCGATTAGTGGTTGATGAGATCGAAGGATCTCGTGGCGGTCGGACCGTCCTCGGTGATCGTCGCGCCGCCCCCCGGTGCGCGCCCAAAGCGGGTCCAAGGTCTCAGACCTGTCTGTCTCTCACGATCCCATTTCGTCCCCACCACTCCAGGAGTCATGAGTGGACACAACACTCCCCAGACGGCCCCGGCGCCGGCGCCGGCTCATCACCTGCCTCGCCGCCTGCGCGCTGGTCGCGGCCTCCGTCATGACGGCGGCCTCGCCTGCCCAGGCCGCCGACCAGTCCATCAGCGTCGACTTCTCCACCGGGGGTGGCTCCCCCACCTACCGCGCCTCCGGGTGGATCTACGGCATGACCGAGAACGCCGCGGGCCCTCCCGACCGCTTCTTCACGGATGTGAAGTACCGGTACATGCGCGCGGGAGGCGCGCAGCTCGACGCCCCCGGCGGGTGGGTGTCGGGCAAGTACGACCGCCGCTGGAACGCGACCCGCGCGCAGTTGCTGCGCACGCGCGCACTGGGCGGCGAGTTCATCCTGCTCGTGCACGACCTGTGGGGGGCCGACGGCTACCCGATCTCACGGTTCCCCGGTGACAACGGCAACTGGACCGACTACGACAACTTCCTCACGCGCCTGATCAACGACGTGCGGGCGACGGGTGCCCCCGTGCAGTGGGACCTGTGGAACGAGCCGAACATCACGCTGTTCTGGAACCGTCCCCAGTCGCAGTACTTCGAACTGTGGCGTCGCACCTACCAGCGCGTCCGCGCCGCCTTCCCCACTCAGCTCATCGTCGGCCCGAGCTGCGCGTGCGTGCCGTCCACGAGCGGCTGGTGGACGCAGTACCTCGACTACGTCAAGGCCAACAACGTCGTGCCCGACATCGTGAGCTGGCACTCCCTGCCCGGCGACCCGGTGGCGAACGTGGCGACCGCCAACAGCACGCTGAACTCCCGCGCCATCCCGCACCCGCGCCCGTACCAGATCAACGAGTACGGGGCCTCCAACGAGCAGAACCCGGGTGACGGCGCCTGGTACATCGCCCGTCTGGAGCGGGCCGGCGCCGACGGCCTGCGCGCCAACTGGGCCGGCGGGAACAACCTGCACAACGACCTCGGCAACCTGCTCGTCCACGACTCGGCGGGGAACTACCAGCCGAAGGGCGAGTGGTGGGTCTACAACTATTACGGCTCCCAGACCGGCCAGATCGTGTCCGTCACCCCCAGCAGCTCGTACGACGCGTTCGCCACCAAGGAGAGCGGCGTCGCCAAGATCCTGGTCGGCGGCGGCAGCACGACAGGGAACATCGCGGTCGGCCTGCAGCGCCTGGACACCACGAGCGGCATCGTGCAGAACAACCAGGTCCGTGTGGTCGCCCAGCGCATCCCCTACAACAACGGCGGGGCGGTCGCGGGCCCGGTCACCATCCAGGACTCCGTCGTGACCCTGTCCGGCAACGGCACGACGGTCAACCTGCCGCACAACAACGCCGACGAGACCTTCACCGTCACGCTCCTGCCCCCGACCGGCGCGCCGGCGGGGACCGCCCTGCGGGGCACCCACTCGGGCCGGTGCCTGGACGTGACCAACGCCTCGCAGACCAGCGGCGCGCAGACGGTGATCTGGGACTGCAACGGCCAGCCCAACCAGCAGTGGACGTCGACCGCCGCGGGTGAGCTGCGGGTGTACGGCACCAAGTGCCTGGACGTGAACGGCGCCGGTTCCGCCGACGGCACCGCTGTGATCATCTGGGACTGCAACGGCCAGAACAACCAGAAATGGCGCCTGAACGCCGACGGGAGCATCACCGCGATCGGCGCGAACAAGTGCCTGGACGTGAGCGCTTTCGGCACCGCCAACGGCACCCGGGTCCAGATCTGGTCGTGCACCGGTGCGACCAACCAGAAGTGGACCCGCGTCTGACCTGGCTCACACCTTCACGACTCACGAGAAGGGGCCCGGCGGCGAAGTCCTCGCCGCCGGGCCCCGGCGTGTTCCCGGTCACCCTCCGAGCTGTGCCCGGTCCCACGGGGTCGAGGTCGTGCGCATCGGTTCTGCGGCCGGCGCGAGGAGGTCCGTGCTCACGCGGACGCCGTCACCGCGGCCGCCTCCCGGCGCTCGTGGGCGGCGGCGAGGATCAGGTAGGCGCTGGCCGTCCAGGTGTAGGCCCGGTCTCTGAGGCCGTCGCCGCTGCGGGCGCCGAAGTTCTCCGCGAACCCGGACCGCTCGCACAGGGCGCGGAAGCGGGCGCTGATCTCGTCCGCCAGCGCGGTGTGCCCGGCCCGGCGCAGGCCGTCCTCGATCAGCACGGTCGCGGGTGCCCAGATGGGCCCCCGCCAGTAACCGTCCTCCTGGTAGTGCTCCGACGTGGTCAGCTCGGTGGCGAGGCCGTACTCGGTCAGATGCTTCTCGATCCGGGCGGCGAGCGCCGCGCCGACCGGCGCGGGGAGCTCCTCGCCCAGCACGATCGGCATCAGGTCGAGCAGGCTGGAGCTCGCCCTGGTCGTCCCCGAGCGCACGCCCCGGGCGACGAACCGGTCGCCTTTCCACAGTTGCCCGAGCAGCGCGTCCCGCATGCGGTCGGCCTCCCCCGACCAGCGGACCGCGTCCTCGGGCCTGGCCAGCTCGCCGGCCAGGCGGGCCAGCTCCCGCATCTGCAGCACGAGGAAGGCCGCGAGGTCGGCGGTTTCCACCACGCGCTCGTGGTCGAAGGTGGTGGCGTTGTCCCAGCCGCTGTCGTTCCCGTGCTGGTAATGCGCCAGCTCGTGGCCGGGGACGCGGCGGTGGGCCAGCCAGAACATGGTCCACCGCTCCAGCAGCCGGTAGACCTCCGCGGCCTCGCTCTCATGCAGCGGACGCAGCCGCCGCAGGGCCCAGCCGTGGATGGGCGGCTTGACGAAGTTGTAGAGGATCTCGGAATGGGTGATGGAGTCGGGCAGCGCGCCCGCGGCGTCCTGATGGTCGAACACCAGCCGGAACTGGTCCCACGCCAGATCCGGCAGGCCGCCCGCCAGGGCGATGGCGTTGAAGCAGTGGTCCCAGCTCCACACCTTGTCCATCCAGTGCTTGGACATCAGCACCGCGGGCCGGGTGACGAACCCGGCCGGGCGCACGGTCGCCGACCACAGCACGTAGGCGGCCAGGCCGGCGGCGGGTGTCCGGTCACCGCGCCAGGGCGCGACGGCGTCACGGAAGGCCTCGTACGCGGAGCGAGCGGCCGAGACCACCTGCTCGAAGCCGTCCGTGCGGCGGTACGGGGCACGGGCGGTCTCGTACTCCTCGACGGCGATCTCCCAGGGCTCCTGCCCGCCCGGAATCACGACGCCGCGCTCGGCCGTGCCCAGCGCCTGCGCGCCGAGTTCCTCGGCGACCCGTCCTTCGAGGACCGTGACGCGGTAGCGGCGCCCGGTCTGGTACACGGTGAAGACCCACGAACCGTCGCCGGGATCCTGGAAGAAGTACGGCCCCCTGAACGGGGTCAGCACGGCCTCGGCGGCCTCCAGGCGCAGGCCGAGCCCTTGACCGCGGATCCGCGCGGTGTCCCCGTTCTCGTACGCGACATCGATCCTGCCCGATCCGGAGGTCCAGGTGAGCCGGTGCGGTTCGGCGATGACGGTCGTCTCGGCGCGTGAGCCCTCCAGGGTGGGGACCAGCCGCAGGATCGGATGCATACCGGTCTGGTGCGACACCAGATGCATGTCCGGCGCGTAGCTGTTCTCGGCGATCACCGGGGAGAAGCCGAACCAGGATCCGCGGAAGCTGAACGGAATCTGCTGTGGGGAGAACACCGGGCTTGCGGCGACGGTCATGTAGAGGAAGTCCCTTCTGCCGAGGAGAGCCCCGGCCGGTCAGCTCTTCACCGCTCCGGCGGTGACGCCGGCGGCGACGTAGCGTTGCGCGATGACGAGCAGGACGGCCGTGGGGATGGAGGCGATCACGGCGGTGGCCATGATGGCGTTCCACTGCTGGTTGTTGTTTCCGATGTAGTGGTAGATGCCGAGGGTGATCGGCTGGTGGTCGCCGCCCTGGTCGAGGGTGCTGGCGAAGATGAAGTCCGACCAGGCCCACAGGAACGCGAACAGCGACACCGTGATGATGGAGTTGCGGCTGACCGGCAGCACGACCGACCAGAACGTCCGCACCACGCCCGCGCCGTCCACCCGGGCCGCCTGGAGGAGTTCCTCGGGGATCCCGGACATGAACGCGGTGAAGATCAGTACCGCGAACGGCACCGCCAAGGTGGAGTCGGCCACGATGAGGCCGGGCACCGTGTTCAGCGCCCCGGTGCTGAGGAAGATGGCGTAGAAGCCCATCGCCATGATGATCCCCGGGATCATCTGCGCCATCAGCAGCACGAACGTCATCACCCCGCCGCCGCGCGGGCGCAGCTTCGCCAGCGAGTACGCGGCGGGCGCCGAGACCAGCAGGGTGAGCGCCACCGTACCCAGGCCGACGATCAAGCTGACCCCGAGGTAGGGCATCTGCTGGTCGAGGACGGCCCGATAGCCCTCCAGGGTGCCGTCGACGGGGAACCACGACGGCGGGCTCTTGCGCATGTTCTCGTCACGCGTGAGCGACACGTTGATCATCCAGTAGACCGGGAACAGCATCACGCCGGTCAGCACCAGCCCGATCGCCGTCTTCCCCGGGCTGCGCCTGTTCCTCATGAGAGGGCCTGCCTTCGCTGGAGGCGGATGTAGATCAGGCCGAAGACCAGCGCCATGACGATCAGGAGGTTGCCGACCGCCGCCCCTGGGCCGAACTCCGGCAGCAGGTTGCCGAACCCCAGCCGGTAGGACCAGGTGGCGAACGTGGTGGAGGAGCCGCTCGGCCCGCCCCTGGTCATGATCCAGATGATGTCGAACACCTTCAGCGTGTAGACCAGGCCTAGCAGCAGCGTGATCGCCGACACCGGTCGCAGCAGGGGGAAGGTCACCCTCCAGAACCGCTGCCAGCCGTTCGCGCCGTCCAGTGCGGCCGCCTCGTAGATGGCCGGGTCGATCGCCTGGAGCCCGGAGTACAGCACGACCAGGTTGAACGGGATGCCGATCCAGATGTTGGCGATGACGACCGACCACAGCGACCAGTCGGGCGAGGTCAGCCAGTGAATCGGTTCGACACCGAACAGGCCGAGAAAGGCGTTGACCACCCCCGAATCACTGTTGAGCATCCAGGACCAGGTCGAGGAGGACACGATGAGCGGGAGAAGCCATGGCACCAGGAACAGCGCACGCAACGTGGCCGACAGCCGGAAGTTCTTGAGGAAGAACAGGGCGAGGGCCAGCCCGATGGCGAACTGGAAGGCCAGCGACACGACCGTGAACACCGCGGTGTGCCACAGGGCGGGCGCGAACGTCGCGTCGCCGAAGATCTCGGCGTAGTTCGCGAACCCCGTGAAGGGCGCGTCTCCCTGGACGAACGAACGCACTGTGTAGTGGCGCAGGCTCAGCTCGACGTTGCGGTACAGCGGGTAGGCGTAGAAGACCACGAGGTAGACGACCACCGGAGCCAGGAAGGCCCATGCCGCCCACTGACCGGATCGGACGCGGGGCGCCGCCCGCCGCCCCGCGCCCGCCGCGGGGCGGACCCTCGCGGCGGGACGAACGGGTGCTTGTGAGACTCGATTCATGCTCGCGTCGCCCGGATGCCTACTGTGTGGCGCTCGCCGCCGCGGCCTGCGCGTCGGCCATCGCCTGCTGCGGGCTCTTCGACCCGCTCAGCGCCGCCTGGACCGCGCCCCACATCGGCTCCGAGATCTTCGGATACTTGGTGCCCAGGTTGTCGCTGGTCCGCCCCTTGGCGGCCTTGACCGCCTCCACCCACACCGCGAAATCGGGGTTCTTGGCCGTCTGCTGCGCCTGCACCTGTTCGGTGGGGGCGACGTACGACAGGGTCGTCGTCGTGGTGAGGGAGTTGTCCCCGCTCGTCAGGCAGGTGACCAGCTTCTGGGAGACCGGGTACCGGGCGGTGTCCTTCTGCACGGGGATGCTGACGAACTCGCCGCCCGTCGGCGCCGGCGCCGTCGTGCCGTTCTTCCCGGGGATCGGGATGATGCCGTACTCGAAACCGGCCTTCTCGGCGGCGGCGACCTGCCAGGTGCCGTTCTCAGCGAAGGCGTAGTCGCCTGTCGCGAATTCCTGCCAGCTCGTGGTCTGGGTGTTGTTGATGACCGAGTTGGGGGCGTAACCCTTCTTCAGCCAGTCCGTCCACAGCGCCACCGCCGAGACCCCCTCGGCGGAGTCGAGCTTGGTGAGCTGCGCACCCGATCCCCAGAACCACGGCAGGAACTGGAAGCTGCCTTCCTCGGTGCCGATCGCGGAGAACGTGATGCCCTTCTTGCCGGCGGCCTTCACCTTCTGCAGAGCGGCGGTGAGCGACGTCCAGTCCTTGACGGAGGCGACGTCCACCCCGGCCTTCTTGAGCACTTCCTTGTTGTAGTAGAGGGCCAGCGTGTTCGCCCCGATCGGGACGCCGTACGTCTTGCCCTCGCTCTGCCCCGCGGCCAGCAGGTTGGGGGCCATGGCCGACACGTCGAGTTTGTTCTCGGCGGTGGTCGTGAGGACCCCGGCCTCCGCCAGCGTGGACACCACCGGGTTGTCGATGATGAGCACGTCGGGCGAGTTGCCCTGCTGCGCGGCCAGCAGTGCCTTGTTCGTGAGGTCGCTGGTGTCGTAGGCGGTGCGCTCGACCTTGACGCCCGCCTGGGCACCGCACGACTCCAGGAGCTTGACCCACTCGGAGCTCTTGTCGTACTGGGGATAGGGATCCCAGATGCTGTAGGTCCCGCCACCCGCGCCCTGGCTCGCACCGGCCGCGTCGCCACCACCGCCGCCGCCGGACGAGGAGCACGCCGACAGGGTGCCGAGGACCGTCAGAGCCGCCAGGGTCAGGCAGGCAGCACGCCGGTGGACCGCCGCAGATTCCATGATCGTGACCTCCGCTGAGTGTTACGCGGCTGTTGCGCATGTCGATGTCGAATCGGTTCGCCCGAAGATAGGCTCCCGTACAGCGGCCGTCAATGGGGGCTGCCCAAAAGCTGCCAGAACGAGTCATTTCATCGACGGGAGCGATTCGATTTAGGATGGTGGAATGCAGGCTGAGCCAGCTGAGGAGAGCCAGGTGAACATCGGGGAGATCGCCAGGCGATCGGGCGTGTCACGGAGCACCGTCTCCTATGCCTTGAGCGGCAAGCGGCGGGTGTCGGAGGTGACCCGTCAGCGCATTCAGGCGGTCATCGATGAGCTGGGATACCGCCCCAACGCAACCGCGCGAGCGCTGAAGGAAGGCAGAACCCGGACCATCGGCCTGATCATCCCCCCGGCCAGCAGGCGGCTGACCGACATGCAGCTCGGTTTCGTGGCCAGCGTCGTCGACGCCGCCGGCCGCGCCGACCTGGACGTCCTGCTGTCGTCCTCCGGCGGCGAGCACGACCGCTCGTTCGAGCGCGTGGTCGGCGGCAAACGGGTGGACGGCGTCATCCTGATGGAGATCCGGCTGGAGGACGACCGGGTCACCAGCCTGCGACGGGCCGGGCTGCCGTTCGTCGGGATCGGCCGCACCGGCACGCCGGAGGAGATGTCCTGGGTGGACATCGACTACGAGACGCTGATCGCCAAGTGCGTCCACCACCTCGCCGATCTCGGGCACCGCCGCATCGCCTTCGTGGACCGCTCCGCCGAACTGGCGGCCACCGGGTACGGCCCGAGCCACCGGGCCCACGCCGGTTTCGTGCGCGCGATCGCCGAGCGGGAACTGAAGGGGTTCTCCTCGTGTTGCGCCGACGACGCCACCTCAGGGGTGACGTGCGTCGAGCGGCTCCTCGAAGAGGACCCGGGGCTGACCGCGATCGCCACCATAAACGAAGCGGCCATCCCCGGCATGTACCGCGGGCTCGGGCAGGCGGGCCTCACCGTGCCCGGCGATTTCTCCATCGCCGGCGTCGCCGGCCGGTATCTGGCGGAGAACCTGCACCCTCCGCTCACCGCCGCCGACGTCCCCGCCGACGAGCTCGGCACAAACGCGGTCGAGCTCCTCATCCAGCGCATCGCGGACCCGTCCACCCCACACCGCAGTCTTCTCGTCGCCCCGCCGATCTCGCTGCGCGGGACGACCGGGCCCGCACGCCCCCGCGACTGACCGGCGCGGGGTTCCCCACGCGAGCGGCTATCGACGAGATGCCTGCCGGAATCGCCGGGGGACGCATGGGACCCCGGTTCGCGGAAAGAGACCTTCACGTGGGTGACGTCACCGGTCGCGACCTCGTGGTCGTGGCGGCCTCTGCCGGCGGTGTGGAGTCGCTGCGGTCCCTGCTGAAGGACCTGCCCGGCGATCTCGAGGCCGCCGTGCTCGTGGTCCTGCACATATCGCCGCGCGGGGGAAGCGCGCTGCCGGGCATCCTGGACCGGGCCGGGCCGCTGACCGCCGTGGCGGCGGAGAACGACGCGATCCTCAAGCACGGCACGGTCTACGTGGCACCGCCCGACCACCACATGCTCGTGCGGGGAGATCGGGTGGTGCTGTCCCGGGGCCCGCGGCACAACGGCCACAGACCCGCGGCCGATCCGCTCTTCCTGAGCGCGGCGCTGGCCGGGGGGCGGCGGACGCTCGCCGTGGTGCTCAGCGGGACGCTCGACGACGGGGCCAGGGGCTGCGGCGTGGTGGAACGTCACGGCGGCGCGGTGGCGATCCAGGATCCGGACGAGAGCGCGTTCGACGGCATGCCGAGGGCGGCCCTGGCCGTCGCGGAGCGGCCGATGGTCGGCACGGTGACACGGATCGCGCGGTGGATCACCCGGGAGAGCCGTACTCCTGTCGGTGCGGAGGCGGAGACGGCGGATCCGGAGATCGAGAGAGAGGTGTCGGCGCACGTGTCGGTCCGCGGCGCCGGTCCGCCGGACGGTGAGATCAGCACGTTCACCTGTCCTGAGTGCAACGGGCCGCTGTTCGAGGCGCAGGGCCGGGACGGCGCCCGCTACGAGTGCCTGGTGGGGCACTCGTGGTCGATGAACGGCATGGTGGACGGGCAGGCCGAGGCCGTGGAGCGGGCGTTCTGGGTGGCCATCCTGCGTCTCGAGGAGCGGATGCGGATCAGCCGGCGCATGATCACCGGCTTCGAGCAGCGGGGCCAGAGGGCGTCCGCCCGGCGCATGTACGAGCAGGTCCGGCAGGACGAGGAGGCGCTCGTCATCCTGCGCGACCTGCAGACGAAGATCAGGTCAGCCGACGAGGGTTCGCCGATCGCCCCCGGGGACGAGACTCGGCGGTAAGGTGCCCGATGTGAACGCGGGTGCGGAGCGTGATTTCAACGACCTGCTGGTGATGCTCAAGGAGATCAGGGGATTCGATTTCGCCGGCTACAAGCGCACGACGCTCCAACGCCGGATCGGCCGGCGGCTGGAGGCCCTCAAGCTCAAGGACTACACCGAGTACCGGGACTACCTGGAGCTGGAGCCCGACGAGTTCGGCAAGCTCTTCGACAGCCTGCTGATCAACGTGACGTCGTTCTTCCGCGACCCCGCGGCATGGCAGGCGCTGCGCACCACCGTCGTTCCCGCCCTGCTGAGCACCAAGGGCACCGGGCAGGTGATCCGGGCGTGGAGCGCGGGCTGCGCCACCGGGGAGGAGGCCTACAGCTTGGCGATGGTCTTCGCCGAGGAGCTCGGCATGGAGGAGTTCCGTGAGCGGGTCAAGATCTACGCCACCGACCTGGACGAGAAGGCCCTGCAGACCGCCCGCACCGCCGTCTACACCGAACGGCAGCTCTCCGATGTGCCCGAGCCGCTGCGCGACCGGTACTTCGAGCCGGCCGGCGGCGGCCTCGCCTTCCGCCGCGACCTGCGCCGCCAGCTCATCTTCGGGCGCAACGACCTGACCCGCGACGCCCCGATCTCGCGGGTGGACCTGTTGCTGGCCCGCAACACGCTGATGTACTTCAACGCCGAGACCCAGCAGAACATCGTGCGCAGGTTCCACTTCGCGCTCGGCGATCCCGGCTACCTCTTCCTCGGGAAAGCCGAGATGCTGCTCAACCACAGCGACAGGTTCGAGCCGGTGGACCTGCGGATCCGGCTGTTCAAGAAGATCGGCCCCCAGTCCCGCGGGCGGCTGACGCGGACACCCGGCACGCCCGGCCTGGAACAGCAGAACTCGCTGTCGGAGTTGCGGAGCGCCGCCCTGGCCTCGGGGCCGGTGGCGCAGATCGCGCTCAACCGGTCCGGGGAGCTGGCCATGGTGAACGCCCGGGCCGAGATGCTGTTCAACCTCAACGGCCGGGACGTGGGCCGTCCCTTCCAGGACCTGGAGGTGTCCTACCGCCCTGTGGAGCTGCGCTCGGTCATCGAGCGGGTGGAGCGGGAGCGGCGCGCCGCCGAACTGCGGGACGTCGCCTGGCACCGTCCGGGCGACCCCGACCCCAACGTCTTCGACATCATCGTCGTGCCGCTGCAGAACCCGATGGGGGAACTGGTCGGCGTGGCGATCAGCTTCCACGACGTCACCCGCTACCGCAAGCTCAGGGACGAGCTGGAACAGGCCAACCACGAGCTGGAGCACGCCTACGAGGAACTGCAGTCGCTGAACGAGGAGATGGAGACCACCAACGAAGAGCTCCAGTCCACCAACGAGGAACTGGAGACCACCAACGAAGAGCTCCAGTCCACCAACGAGGAGCTGGAGACCATGAACGAGGAGCTCCAGTCCAGCAACGACGAGCTGCAACTGATCAACGACACGCTCAACGCCCGCAGCAAGGACCTGACGCGGGCGAACACGTTCGTCGCCGCGGTGGTCCGTTCACTCGGGGACGCGGTGACCGTGGTCGACGACCAGCTCCGCGTGCTGATGTGGAGCCCCGGCGCCGAGGATCTGTGGGGGCTGCGCGCCGACGAGGCCACCGGCCGCCACCTGGCGGCCCTGGACATCGGGCTCCCCATGGAGAAGATCATCACCGATCCGCGGCGCAGCGTCTCCGGCCTCGCGGCCGCGGACGGCCACCGCACCGGCAGGATCACGGTGGACGCGGTGAACCGGCGGGGCCGTCCCACCCGGCTGTGCATCGACGTGTTCACCCTCCATGAGGAGGACGCCTCGGTGCACGGCCTGATCCTGGTGATGAACCGGCTCTGACGCCGGCCGGCGATAAGCGGTGTTCGCCGGCCGGGGCCGCATGGACGCGGTCCTTCAGGGCAGGCGGGTGACGTGGATGACTCACGCGCAGGCGCACGACGTCACGGGCGTCCTCGAGCGTGGCTGTTCGTCGCCGTGTTCGTCGCCGTGTTCTGCGCGGGTGGCGTGGCGCTCATCATGGGACTGACGGCGCTGCTCTGGGCCTGTGCCGGCCTGTTGATCGTGCTGGTCCCGCTGGGCAAGGCGATCGGCATCATGGACGACACCGTGACGTACCCCACCGATCCGGAAGAACCGGGCCACGGATAGGGAAAGCGGCGACGGGTCCGGGGCTTCACGCGTGGAAGCCGTGTCCCTCCAGGCCCGAGCTGCCGGGCCACGTCCTCCATGTTCTCGTAGCTGCGGTCGGGCAGGGCGCGCAGCGCCGCCAGGACGGCGTCGGGAGCTGACTGCGACTCGGCGCGCTCCAGCAGGTCCTTCTTGCCGGAGGGAAAGGCGTGCGTCCCGCTGACCCACTTGGCCAGTTCGCTGCGCGCATCCACTTCACCGGCGCCGATGCCCTCCGGCGAACCGGGTGCGCGCGTCGAGGGGAAACGTCGATCGCCTCGGGCGGTGTCATTCGGTTGCATGGCTCATCCTTTCTGGCTGCCTATCGGCCCCATATCCCTCAGGTGTCACGCAAACGGCGCTTCACTCACGTGGAGCACCTGACTCCTGGGCTTCACCGTGCCGAGCACCCCGTGTACGTCTCGATCCCGTTGGCCGCCAGGGAGTCGACCGCCAGCGTGAAACCGTCGGTGAGCGCCTCGTCCGGCCGCGTGCCGGTCTCGGCGGCGTCCGTAGCCATGAGAGCCCCCTGCTCTGATCGCCTTCTGTCCCCGGTCCGGCCCTCCGGCCCTCGTGGGGACTGCCGGTACGGCCCCGCTCGATCACAGGCTGACCGCTATGTCATGAAAAATAGGTGAATGGCTAGGAATGCCCGGAAAAAACTGCTGTATGCGTAAAGAAGCAATCGACAGCGACAGGCCACGAATTTGTCGGGCACCCAGAAAACGCTGCCGGACCAGCGCGTACGGCCCGAGGTCTACCGGTCCCCGGACCGGGTTCCCTTCACCAGCACCCGTTCCACGGTGCCGGTGGCCACCACCGCCTCGTCGCCGTCCGGCGACCCGGAGGACCGATCCAGCCTGGCGGTGAAGCCGAACGCGAGCCTGCGGCCGTCCACCTCGGTCAGCTCGGCCGAGACCACGACCTCCGCCCCCACCGGGCTCGGCCGCTCGTGCTGTATGGCCACCGCCTCGCCGGCCGAGGTCATGCCCGGCTCCAGGCACGGCGCGATGGCGGCGACCGCCGCGGCGTCCGCGAGCGCGAGCAGCCGCGGGAGCGCGAGCACCGGCAGTTCGCCGGTGCCCATCGCCCCCATCGTGTCCGCGTCCGTGACGACGATCCGCGTGGAGGCCGCCAGCCCTGGCACCAGAGCCATGCTTGAACCGTAGTGACCCGGTGCCGGCCGGCCAAACCGCACCGCCGCCGTTGACCTGCGGAAACTCCCGTCACGGCGGGCCGGGGCCGTCGCGACCGGCGCGATCGCGGCCCGCCGGACCGTCATGGGCTGGTGCAGCTCACCCCGGACGGGACGGCCGCGCCGTCACCGTTGGCGGTGAATCCGAACGTCGTCGATCCGCCAGCGGGAACGGTGCCGTTGTAGGGGGCGTTCCGCACGGTGACCGCGCCGCTGGTGCCGGTGTTCACGCCGTTCCACAGGCTGGAGATCGTCTGCCCGCCGGCGAGCGTCATCCGCACGGTCCAGCCGTTGAGCGCGGCCGGCCCGTTGTTGCCGACGGTCACCTCGCTCTGGAAGCCGCCGCCCCAACTGTTGACCACCCGGTACGTCGCCGTGCACGTGTCCGGCTGCCCGCTCGGTGTGGGCGTCGGGGTCGGGGTCGGCGTCGGGGTCGGGGTGGGTGTGGGGGGGGGTGGGGGGGTGGGGGTCGTGCCGCCGCTGAGGCGGTACACGACGGTGCCGTGGGACGGCACACTCGCCGAGATGGTGCCGGTGGTGGTGCTGGTGGCGTTCGTCCAGGCGTCGCGCAGGGTGAACGAACCACCCGTCAGGCCGATCGCGGACGCGGTGGTGCTCACCGTGGTGGTACTGCCGCCCTGGTTGAACAGGGCGACCGCGACGTCGCCGTTCTGGAGCCGCTTGGCCAGCACGCGCCGCGTCCCGTCGTTGCTGATCTGGGTGGCCTGCAGGCCGAGCGGGTCCTGGTTGATGGCGATGAGACGCTGGTTCTTGAGGATGGTCTGCGTCGCCGCGTCCATGTTGCGCAGGTCGTTCCCGGCGATGAGCGGCGAGGCCATGATCGCCCAGAGGGCGAAGTGGCTGCGCATCTCGGTGTCGGTCATGCCGCCGCGGCCGACCTCCATCATGTCCGGGTCGTTGAACGCCCCCGGCTTGGCGTACGAGGCGAGCGGGACGGTGACGTTGACGATGTTCTGGATGCCCATCGGGTACCCGTTGGTCTGGCCGGTGTCCCACTTGTTGGTGATGTCCTCGGTGGTCCGCCAGATGTTGGCGACGTCACCCCAGTTGCGCCGCGGCCCGGTCTTGTCGTGGATGCTGTTGGAGTTGATGCTGTACAGGATCGGCCGCCCGGTCGCCGCCAGCGCGTCCCGCATCTTCGCGAACGTGCGCACCTGGTCGTCCATGGTGCCGCTCGGCGAGCACCAGTCGTACTTCAGGTAGTCCACGCCCCAGGCGGCGAACTGGCGCGCGTCCTGGACCTCGTGCCCCTGGGCGCCGGTCGCGCCCGGGTAGGAGCCGAAGTACTGCGCGCACGTCCTGTCCAGCGGCGCCTGGTAGATGCCGAACTTCAGCCCTCTGGCGTGCAGGTAGTCCCCGAGCGCCTTCATGCCGCTCGGGAACCGCGACGGGTTGGCCTGCAGGTTGCCGGCCGAGTCCCGGGTGGGGTTCATCCAGCAGTCGTCGACCACGACGTACTGGTAGCCGACGTCACGCATGCCGGAGCTCACCATCGCGTCGGCCATCTGCTTGATCAGCGACTCGCTGATGTTGCACCCGAAGGTGTTCCAGGAGTTCCAGCCCATGGGCGGCGTACGCGCCACGCCGTTCTCCAGAGCACCGGCCTCCGGCTGGACGGCGACCAGGGCGCCGACGAGCACGCCGGTGGCGAGCGCGGCCGAGAGGGGTCGAGATCCCGCCTTGCGCAATGTTTCCTCCTACCGGTGCGAGGGCGGGCCATACGCCCGAGCGGCGCCCAGGCCGTCCGGCGATCGCAGCCTCACCCCGAGGCGAAATATTGTGTTAGCGTTAACAACCCATTGGCTCCATCAGCCCTGGTCCGCCGAGACGGGCGGAGGACGACACGGCGGATCAAATACGAGGGACTCGGCGGCCGTCAAGCCCCGGCCACCCTTTACGGCCGGCCGTTCGCGCACCCCGGCCGTCCGGACCCTGGCACGGTCACATCGGCGGACGATTCAGCGCGCTGAAAATTTCACACACGCGGCCGCCTTCTGGCCCGCGGACAGGACAAATCTCTTTATTAGCGTTAATTTTCTGTCGAACGTCTCACGTGCGCGCCACCGGCCTCGGCCACGTCTGCGGCCTCCCCGGCCGACGGGCCCACCGAAGAGGCCGCCCTCGTCCGAGGCGAAGGCACCCGTTGACTCACGATGGCCCGTTCAGTACGGTGCAGAGAAATCAACGATGTTAACGCTGTGATTCTCTATGGCCTGGCGTCTCTCGCCCGTCCGCCATGGCTCTTATATTTCCCCGTTCATATGGCCATTAGAGCCGATAAGGCTATCCGCGCCGTATTGTTAGCGCTCACATTTACTGACGCATACGGCCGATCGCCAGAACAGAGGTGATTATGAAGATCGCACCATCGCTGCCTCTCTCCACCGGCCTCAGACGCGGGCTCGTCTGGCTCGTGAGTCTGCTCTGCGTTGTGGTGTTGCTGCCGGCGGGGCCGGCGCGGGCGGACAATCCGCTGGTTCAGACGATCTACACCGCTGATCCGGCGCCGTTGGTGTACAACGGGCGGGTCTATC
>NZ_JBDPMD010000088.1:0-14855 GCF_039871875.1 Sphaerisporangium sp. B11E5
CCCTGACCCTCCACCCCCGCCCACCCGCGCCTACCCGCCGTTCCTGCGCAAGAGACGCACATGGTGGACCCTGGCCGCGACGGCCGCCCTGCTCACCGCCGGAATCCTCATCTGGCGCCCCGGCCCCGACTTACGGGCCGACGCCGAGAGCGCCCACGCGTGCACCGACCGCACCGGCGTCCAGCACATCGACGCCAGACAAGCCGGCCACGTCTGGACCAGGGACTTCGTCTGCGTCAACCGTCCCGACACCCCCCTCTACCGAGACGTCGACAGCACCGAGAAGATAGCGACCCTGGACACCCCGAAAAGCTGGTTCATCTGCTGGAACCTCGGCCGCGTCCAAGCCGACGGCGGAAGAGTCTGGTACTACACCCGAGGCGACCGCTCAGAACCCCGCAAGGAACGCTGGCAAGGCTGGGGCTACGTCGCCGCGGAACACGTCACCGCCCCCACCCATCCCGTCCCGAACATGCCCCGCTGCACCGGCATCCGATGACCACCAGCGCCCCGCCCCGGGCCGGGGAACGGTCAAGCGGCGTGTGCGCCGCGGCACCGTGGATCTACGGTGACCTCCAGGACGACGGCGTGCGCGCCGTCGGCGTCCATGAGGTGGTCTTCCACGGTGGGGCCGGTGATGGTCAGCTGGTGGCGGTGCAGCCAGCCGAACAGGTCCTCTCCGGCACGGACCACGCCCGCCGAGGGGGGAACCACGGCTCGTACGACGGTGCGGGCGGGCAGGGAAAGCTGCTCCCCGGTGCCACGAGTGGTCACCGCGGCGGCGAACGCGCCCGTCGGCTGCCCGCGGAGCCATGTCAACAGGGTCGCCGGAGGCGCCGGGCAGATGGTGCCGAGTTCGGACGGGTGGTGGAGCCGCACGCGGCGGACGCGCAGCCGGCGCGGGCCTACTGTGGCCTGCTGAGGCAGGATCGACATCGGTGTGGCGAGGTGGTCCTCGGCGTGGGCCGCGGTCGCGGCCAGCGTGGCGATGTCACGCCGGAGGTTCGTCACGGTCTCGGTCAGCGCCTGCCGCAGATGCGTCTCGGGGGCGTCCAGCAGTTCGGCGATCTGACGCAGTGGCAGGCCGAAGCGCTGTAGTCCGCGGATGCGTTCGAGTCTGGACAACTCAGCCACGCCGTACCAGCGGTAGCCGGTGGTGCGGTCCACCGCGGCGGGAACCAGGATTCCGATCTTGTCGTAGTGGCGCAGGGTGCGTTCGGACACGCCGACCATGCGCGCCAGTTGACCGATCCGCCACATGACGTCCCCTCTCCCAGGACGTTGACCTTGTCCCTGCGTCAGGGTCCTACCGTCGCTGTCCATGACTGATCCGAACCCACGGTGCCGGCTCACCGGTGTGCTGCTGTTGACGTCCCAGGTAGCCATGATCGCCGGTGCGGCCGTCGTGGTGCCATCGGGGTTGACCCTGAGTCCGTCCGATCCCGCCGCCGTGCTGGCCGCGGTCGGCGAACATGCCGGACTGCACCTGACCGAGTTGGCCTTGGACGTGGTGGGCTGGCTGGCACTGACCGCCGCCGGGCTGGTGATGGCTGCCGGTACGGCGCGGACGCCCAGACCGTACCTGGTGACGCTCGCCGGTGGCCTGCTCGCCGGTGCCGGGCTGTCCGGCCTGCTCCATGACGCCGGGAACCTGGCGCTGACCCAGCTGGCCGCCCGCCCCGCGGCCCCGGCGGCCGCCACAGTGGCCTCGGCGGTCCTGCTCACCGCCAAATGGATGGTCGATCTGGCCGGGCTGCTGTGGGTCGCCGCCACCGCCGCCGGCGCGATGGGCATCCCGATGCCTCCCGGCCTGCGTGTCGCCGGTGTGATCGCCGTGCTCAGCGGCCTGGCCGCGGTCGCGCTTCCGTGGACGACCGGGCTCGACGGCCCTACGGCGGCGCTGGAACGACTCGGGTACGCCCTCCACCTGCCCGTCATGATCTGGTACGGGGTCCTCGGCTGGAGGTTTGCGCGCGGGCGGAACCTCGACGTGAGCTGAACGTTTCAGCGGCGTGGCCTGGGCTCCTTCCGGCCGCCGATCGGCCCGCCGGACGGACGGGCGGTCGCGTTCCCCCAGGCTGAGGCGGCCGTCGGCACGACGCGCGACCGGCCGCCGCGCGAAAGGTGATCACGTCGCGTCTCACAGGGCGAACGCCGCATCGGACGGCCGATCGCGACCCGCACACTTAAGCGGTTAATTTCGGGATGCCCGGTCGGCGGGGCGCCGCGTGGCGTACCGGTGGCTCCCGCCCCCGGACCGGCGCTCTGACACGGGCGGCAGTTCGCCCATCGTCGTCCCCCGAAAGGACTTCCTGATGAGACGAAGTCTCGCCACCGTCGCGGCGGCCGGACTGGCCGCCGCGCTGGTCGTCACCGGTGGAGTCGCAGCGGTGACGATGCCGGCCGCGGCCGCCGCCGGGTGCAAGGTGACCTACAAGATCGTCAGTCAATGGGGCGGCGGCTTCCAGGGCGACGTGGCCATCACCAACCTCGGCGACCCGGTCAGCACCTGGAAGCTGGAATTCGACTTCCCCGACTCCGGCCAGAGGATCGGGTCCGGCTGGAACGCCACGTGGACGCAGTCCGGCGCGCGGGTGTCCGCTGTCAACGTGGGCCACAACGGCTCCATCCCCACCAACGCCACGGTCAGTGGCATCGGGTTCACCGCCAACATCACCGGCGCCAATCCCTTACCCAACACCTTCTGGCTCAACGGCTTCATGTGCAGCGGACCCGTGACCCTCACCCCCACCCCCACGGTCACCCCCACCCCCACGGTCACCCCGACTCCGACGGTCAGCCCAACCCCGACGCCGACCGTCACCCCCACACCGGGCGTGCCGCGTCCGGGCGTCGGGCCGTGCACGCCGGGCACGAGCTACCCCAACCCGCTGCCGTCGGCGTCGGTCACCGCCACCAAGATCCGGGACGGGTTCAACTTCCTGGAGGGCCCCGTCTGGGACGCCACCACCCAGAGCCTGCTGCTGTCGTCCATGCGCGACGGCACCGGGACGGAAGGCGTCCAGCCCTCGGACGTGCTGCGGTTCACCGAGCCGGACACCTTCCAGACCTTCATCCCCGGCGCCGGCAGCAACGGCCTGGCGCTCAGCCGGGACGGCGGCACGCTGCTGGCCGCGACGCATGACCAGCGCAGCGTCTCCTCCTTCCGCCTGCCCGACCGGACACGCGGCGTGGTGGCCTCCTCCTACCAGGGCCGCGCGTTCAACTCCCCGAACGACCTCACCGTCGGCGCCGACGGCACCGTCTACTTCACCGACCCCAACTTCCAGCGCGCCAACCGCCCGGACCAGATGTCCGGCCGCACCGGCGTGTTCCGGGTCAAGGACGGCGTCGTCTCACTGATCGACGACACCATCCGCCAGCCGAACGGCATCGTGCTCTCCCCCGACGGCAGAACGCTCTACGTCGGCGGCAACGGCACCGGCCGGGTCTACAAGTGGCCGGTCAACACCGACGGCAGCGTCGGCCCGCGCACCGACTTCGCGTCCCTGACAGGCTCGGACGGCGCGACCATCGACTGTGCCGGCAACCTCTACCAGGCGTCCTTCACCGACGGCAAGGTCCACGTGTTCGCGCCGTCCGGCGTGAAGCTCGGCACCATCTCCGCCGGGCTGAACACCACCAACGTCGCCTTCGGCGGCCCCGACGGCCAGACGCTGTACATCACCTCGGGCACGCCGTCCCGGGGCGGGAACACCGGCAACTTCGGCCTCTACCGCGTCCACCTGAACGTCCCCGGCTGGCCGTACTGACCTTCGCGTATCTCGCGAACGGCGCACATACCTACGGGCCGCACCTGGACGTGGTGCGGCCCGTGTCAACAGGGTCAGACGCCGCTTGGGGATGCCCTCGCCTCTGTCGAGCGTTACCTGCGGTAATTCCGGCCGAGTGCCTCACCGGGGATCGGCTTGGCGATGAGAGCGACGGGGATGAAGAAGCAGATCTGGCCGATCACCATGGTCAGCGTCCAGAGAGCCTTGTCGTCGTAGTGCACGGATGCCCGTGTGTACATCTCGTCGGGAACCCGCTCCCCGAGCGGGTTCGGGGTGAGAACAGCCTCCACGAGCTCCAGTGCGACCCGTTCCGCGTCGGTGAAGTAAGGGGCGTCTCGCCATGACGCCACGGCGGTGACGCGCTCCTCTGTCTCCCCGGCCTCGCGGAGAATCCCGGTCTGGCGGACGGTGTGGTACGTGCTGCCGACGATCTGCCCGGCACGCAGCTGCACCAGGCTGATCGTGGTCTGCGGGATCGCCCCGTTCTGGATCGCCTTGGCCATCGCTGCGGCGACTGCTCCCACCTCGGGGATGAACTGGGCGGGGTCCGGCAGACGCGACCGGAGGTTGTCCTGCTCGGTCGTCGTGGGTGTGGACATCGTGAGGTCTCCCTTCCTTGGATTTCAACGGTGCTGCTGAAGATCGCGGCCCGGTGGGGCTCGGCCCGTCCCGAAGTGGCCGGCGCCAAGGCAGCCGCCGGGCCCGGCGCGTCGCGTACCTGTCGTCACGGCTTCGACGGCCGGCGCGCCGGGGGGCCTACTGTCGTGGCCCCACTGCCCACGGCCGGAGCTTGTCGGGATTGCGTACCGCCCAGACGCGCGTGATCCGGTCGCCCGCGACGTCGAAAGCCATCACCGTCACGGTGACGCCGCTCTGCTGTACCACCAGACCGGGCTGGCCGTTGACCGTACGCTCCAGGATCGTCAGGCCGGGTGTCCCGCCGACGATCTCGACGGCGTAGCGCGCGATACGCTCGCCGCCTTCGATCGGGTGGAGCAGGGCGTCGACCAGGCCGCCGCTGTCGGTGATCACCGTGGCGCCGGGATCGAGGAGACCGATGAGGGCCTCGATGTCCTTGGCCTCCCACGCCTGCTTGAAGTCCCTGACGATGCCGGCACGCCGGGCCGCCGAAGCCGCGGGAGCCCGCGACGCGCGAACGCGACGCCGGCCCGACGAGGCCAGCTGGCGACAGGCCACCGGGGTACGGCCGACGATCTCCGCCACTTCGGCGAAGGAGTAACGGAAGACATCGTGCAGGATGAACGCGACCCGCTCGGCCGGAGTCATCGATTCGAGCACGACGAGGAAGGCCATGTTGATCGACTCGTCGAGAGTGACGCGATCCGCCGGATCGGCCGCGGCGCCACCCGGCCGCCCGTCGATCCACTCCGTACGCTCGGGCAGCGGCTCCGGCACCCACTCACCCACGTAACGCTCCCGCCGCGCCCGCGCCGAACCCAGCAGGTCCAGGCAGATACGGCTCGCGACCTTGGTCAACCAGCCGCCGGGAGACTCGATGGCCTCCTGCTGTCGCCGGGACAACGCGAACCAACGGGCGTAGGTCTCCTGCACCACGTCCTCGGCCTCGGCCAGGGACCCAAGGAACCGGTACGCGAGATTGATCAGCTGACCCCGCTCGCCCATGATCGCGATCTGCCTGGGATCAGGCCCTGACTCGGATGGGCTGGTCATGACGTCGTCGGCTCCCCTCGGTGCGACCACCTTCACCGATCCGACGAGACAGCCCCCGGAAATGTGAGGCCGACGCGTCCCCTCTCACACGTCGCAGACCGCTTGTTCCCCGCCGCTTCCCAACAAGCCGGCGTACTTCCGTCAGCACGGTCACGGGTATCCGGGAGGCTCACGACATGTCGGTCAGGTGCTCCCGGTAGGACCGGAGGCCTCCCCGCCGTTCTCCTCCTCCGAGGCCTTGTGTGGTGAGGCCGGCACCATGATCGGCTCGGTGCCCTTGGCACGCGTCACCCAGAGATAGACCAGCGCGCCGACGAACAACACGATCGAGGTCCACTGGTTGATCCGCAGCCCCAGAAGCGTCACCGCGTGATCCACTCCACCCACCGGGTCGATCCGCAGCCCCTCGATCCAGAACCGCCCGAACGTGTAGCCGGCGACGTAGAGGGCGAACAGGCGGCCATGGCGCAGCGTGAACCGCCTGCCGGCGAAGATCAGTGCGAACCCGAGGGCCGCGTCCCACAGCGACTCGTACAGGAACGTCGGGTGATAGAGCACGCCTGGCTCGCCGCCATGGGCCTGGTCGATCTCCAGACCCCACGGCAACGTGGTCGGACTGCCGTACAGCTCCTGGTTGAACCAGTTGCCCCACCGGGCGATCGCCTGCCCGAACGCGATGCCCGGCGCGACCGTGTCGGCCACGGCCCCCAAAGACAACCCCCGCCGGCGGCAGGCCAGCCACACCCCCACACCCCCCAGGGCGACCGCGCCCCAGATGCTGAGCCCGCCTTCCCAGATGAACAGCGCCTGGTAAGGCTCCTTGATCGCGCGCGGGCCGAAGTAGGTCTGCCAGTCGGTGATGACGTGGTAGAGCCGAGCGCCGATCAGACCAAAGATCACTCCGGGGACCGCGATGTCGCTGATCGTGCCCTTCTCACCACCCCGAGCGCGCCAGCGGCGCTCGCTGAGCCAGACGCCGAAGGCGATCGCGACGACGAAGCACAATGCGTAAGCGCGGATCGGGATGAATCCGAGATACCAGACGCCTTCGGAGGGGCTAGGTATCGAGGCGAGGGCCATGCCGGTGAGGCTAGTCAACGTGAGGCCACGTGGCCGACTTCGTGACCTGATCGCAAACCTTCGACGACGTGACGCGGCACAGACGAAGCGGAAGGTCGGGACCACTCATCGTTCGTAGAGGTACCACCCACTGGGTGTTTGCTCGCAGTAGTACCAGTCCCCGGAGTGCCCTTCCCTCTCGGCTTTTCTTTCCTCGAAGTGGTTTTCCACGGCACCACAGAAGACCCTGCCGTACTCGCTGTTCGGAAAGGTGCTGATCAGCGTGGCCGCCTGCGCCGGGACGGCGAGCAGGCCGGCGCTGGAGACGACGACGGCTGCGACGAAGGCGATGCGCGTTCCGAGTTTCACGGTTCGACTCCCGTCGATCGGGTGTTGAGGGCATCAGGAGCCCACGGCGAGTTGAATGCTGTACCGCCGACGGTAGAGGTCGGTGAGGGAGGGCTCCCTGGATCTTCTGAACCTCGGTTTGGCATGCCCACCAAAGAGACTGTGGTCCCGCGCCAGGGCGCCAGCCTGAAGGCGCAGGGGTCGTCCGGAGAAACCTGCAGGTGGTCGATGCCGGTGAGGCTCCTGGCCACGTCCCGGAGCCGCCGGCCGGCGGTGTGGTCGACGGCTCGCGGCGCGACGCGGACCTCGGTGATGTTTCAGTGGATATGCAGAAGATCGTCGTGGCGGGCTCGACGTGTTTCCACGGGGCCATGGCCGAAGACACCGGGAGACGGACTTCGAACGGTGAGCATCCCGGAGAACCATGACTGCGCTGGAACCGAGATCGCCGCGCGGCGGTAATGCAAACTTCAATCATGGGCAACGAGCGGGCAGCGGCCCGGGAGCTTGGGATGTTCTTACGCTCCCGGCGCGAGAGGACGACTCCGCAGGATCTCGGGCTGGAGCCCGGCCAGAGGCGGAAGGTCGAGGGACTTCGGCGCGAGGAGGTCGCGGCACTGGCCGGGCTGAGCACCGACTACTACCAGCGCCTGGAGCAGGGCAGGAACGTGCGTCCCTCCGACGCGATACTCGACTCGATCGCCGACGCGCTCGGGCTGGACGAGGTGGAACGACGTCACCTGATGAGACTGGCGCAGTTGGCGCGCAGGCCACGACTGCCGGTCCTCCATGCCGCGGACCGGGTGGCGAGGAACACCAGGCTGCTCCTGACGGCGCTGGACCTGCCGGCTCTCGTGGCCACCCGGCACCTCGACGTGCTCGCATGGAACGCTCTGGCCGCGGCGCTGCTCGGCGACCCTCGCGAGCTTCCGCCGGACCGGCGCAACCTGCTCCTCACGCTGTTCCATGAGGAGTTCCGGCCGCGGTGCCCCGGCTGGGAAGCCATGGCGTTGGACTACATCGGCATACTGCGTGCCGCCATCTCCACCGACCCCGATCATCCACGTGCCGTCGCGGTCGTGAGTGAACTGAGCATCGGCAGCCCCGAGTTCCGCCGGCTGTGGGCCCGGCACGACGTCAGGGAAGTGGCCCACGGCACGAAGACCATCCGGCACCCCCGCGTCGGTGACATCGCCGTCGAATGGGACGCCTATCCGCTACAGCCCCCGCCGGGACCACTGATGATCGTGTTCACCCCCAAGGCCGGGCATGAGCAGCGGATCCACCTCCTCAAAGTCATCGCGGACGCCGGCGAAGACTGTGAGCCGCAACCTCACACCGCACCCTGACCTGCCACGCACCTCACCGACGCCGCGGCCGCCCCGGCCGCCGAAGCCGATCAGCTCCGCATCAGCCCACGCAAGAAATTTTTGTGGCATGGCGTCGAATCCGGGGCCGGCCGTTCGTAGAACAGATGAGGGCGGCCGGACGTGGCCGCCAGGACAAGGGAGTCATGGGATGACGCGGTACTTGATCTCCTTCGATGACGGCGCGATGGACCACATCCCCGACGAGGACTGGGCCGACGTGGGCAAGGCCTCGCACGCGGTGGTCCAGGAGGCCGTGGACGCCGGCGTGTGGGTGTTCGCCGCCGGGCTGGAAAGGCAGAGGGCGAGCGTCGTGGCCACGGACGGGATGGTCACCGACGGCCCCTACCCGGAGACCAAGGAGGTCATCGGCGGGTTCATGGTCGTCGACGTCGCCTCACGCGAGGAGGCGCTGACGTGGGCCGCCAAGACCGCCGCCGCTTGCCGCTGTGCGCAAGAGGTCCGGGAACTCATGCCCGACCCCGAAACAGACGCGATGCTCCGCCAGGCTGACAGGCGATGATGACATCCCCACGACGTCTGATCGACGAAGACGCACCACGTTGAACGCGCGAGGCGGTGACCCCGGGGATCGGGCGTGGGGCGAAGCCCGGTCCCCGTGCCTGGCCGGATCCCATAACCACTGATCTTCCAGTGGAGCGACAGCCACACCCATCGCGGCGAGTGTGTCCGCTCATCTGCACAAGTGCGTGTCGACCACCGTTCGACATGTCACAGGTACGAGCAGAGGCCCCGGGTGTGTCCAGAGAAGCCGGGCGCAGACCTCACGGTGGTGGACACCGACGCCAGTGCGCTCATCAGTTCCTCGAGGTTCCGCCGCACCCGCGCTGCCTCCACGATGAGGGCAGCAGCCCCTTCCGGTCGTGCACTTTTCACCCATGGCCATCAGTGGCTACTCGCGTTGCGCCGCATCCCATCACAAGATCGATCAGAGTGGGGCGCGTCGTCCCAGCTCATCCTGCACACAGCGGCTGCCCTACTGGCCATGTGCTCCATCACGGCAACGGTCGCCAGATTCTTGTGACCGATCGGTCAATACCGCGCCGCATCGGTCTGCACTAGATCTGTCTTGATCGTTCATACGCCCGTCCACCAAAGGAGAAGCATGGACAAATTCACTTGGCTTCGTCGGCTCGGCCTCGCCTCAGCGGTGGTGGCGGTCGGCCTGGTCACCGTACCGGCGGCCGCCCACGCCGACGGCTATGACACTCCCCGCAGCGCCACTGCTACGGGGGCAGGCAGCACCTACGCCGCCGGGGTGGCGGCGGCCGAACAGCGGGCCCGGCAGGCCGTCCTCGCGGTCGGCCACGACTGCACCCCTGGGACCTACAACACGAGGATGATCTATTCTTCTCCGGGTGGCGGCACATGGGTCTTCCAGTCCACCCACCAGGCGACGTGCGTCGACTGATCAAGGTGCAGCAGATCGGCCCCGCCGGGATTGTTCACCGTCGGGAAGCCCAGCGCCGGCAGCCCCAAAACGCTGATCCTGACCTCCTGTGTGCCGCAGATCGGCCGACGTCTCTGGGCGTCCCAGCCCCCGCGCACCACTAGAAGCGCTGCCCGTCACCACACGATCGCGGGACCGACCATCAGCAGTGGCAGTCCGTATCCCTCGTAACCCCTGGCACCGATCCCGTGATGGCCAGAATCAGACGCAACCGTTCGCCCCTCGGAGCCGTGCCGCACCAGCAGGTACCGGCAGGTGCCGGCCCACCGCTGGTGGTAGCCGTTCGTTTGCGGCAATAGGCCTACCGATGGGGCGATCGGAACTCATCCAGAGATCAACCGTCCTGACGCGAATCAGGAGCGGCGACATCCAGGTCGGTGAGACGGGCCGAGAGCGCCCACAAACGGGCCGCCTCGCCACTGTCCGTCGGGCCGTCCCGTGAGATGCGGCAGTCGACGCAGTAGTCACCGCCGTGCTTGTCGAGCAGGGGCGAGGTCGCGGCCCAGACCAGTGATGCCGCCCCCTGCTCAGGTGTTCTGAACAGACCCGGCACCGGGTTTCCGTCGGCGTCGATCCAGCCGGCGGCGGCCATCTCACCGGCCGTAAGGTGTCGCTGCAGATGCGTGAGGACCCAGCCGGGGTTCACCGAGAAGGCGTGAACCCCGCGCGCTCGCCCGACCCTGTCGAGGTGGCGGGCGAACAGGATGTTCGCGAGCTTGGACTGGCCGTAAGCGGCCCATTTGTCGTAGCTGCGAGCGAACCCCACGTCATCCCAGCGGATGCTCCAGTCCGAGTTGTACCCAGAGGCGACCGCGACGACCCGGGCCCTGTCGACGGCCGTCAGAGCGGGCCACAGCAGGTTCGTCAGCGCGTAGTGGCCCAGGTGGTTGGTAGCGAACTGCGCCTCCCAGCCCGGCCCCACCCGCGTCTCCGGACAGGCCATGATCCCGGCGTTGGCGATCAGGATGTCGAGGGTGTTGTGGCCGCGGCGGAACCGCTCGGCGAACATCCGGACAGAGCCGAGGTCAGCCAGGTCAAGCTCGCCGACTTCGACCCCTTCCACATCGGCGAGTGCCCGCCGCGCCACATCGGGCCGCCGAGCCGGCACGACCACCAGAGCCCCAGCCCTGGCGAGCGCACGGGTCGCCACCAGCCCCAAACCGGAGTACCCCCCGGTGACGACCACGGTCCTGCCACTGAGATCGATCCCGACCAGAACATCGTCGGCGGTGCTCGTAGCACCGAATCCGTCGCCGTTCACGCCAGAAGTCGTGTGATCCGCCATTCCGGGAAGGCTAGGTGCTAGACCGTGGTCTAGGTCAACGCCCTACGATCCGGAAGATGGAGACCACGGATGTGAGCATCGGCGAGGTGGCGCGCCGCACCGGGTTGAGCGTGCACGCTCTACGGCTGTACGAGCGTGAGGGACTCCTGGCCGGCGAGGTCCGGCGTGACGAGAAAGGCCGCCGACTGTACAGCGAATGGGACGTCGAATGGCTGACCAACTGCGTCAAGTTCCGCTCATCCGGCATGCCACTGGCGACGATCAGCCGACTGGCCCAACTCGTCCGCGAGGGCACCGGTAACGAGGCCGAACGACTCGAACTACTGCGCGGCCACCAGCTCCACATCGAGGAACAGCTCGCAAAACTGCACGCCTGTCTCGACCTCATCAACAACAAGGTGGCCGCCTATCAGCGACACCTCGCCGTCGGCGCGTCCGGAGATCCGTGGTAACAGAAACGCATCCGCTGTGCCGAAAATGCGCCGCAGCACACCGATGGTGGGGCCGATGGCACAGCTCACGCTGGTGCCGCCTATGGGCGATGAGGCACCGCATGTCATGCTCACCCCATCGGCTCCCTCCAGCCGATCAGCCGGGGCACGAGAAAGCCGCCGCCCTTTTACCGCTTCGACGAGATGCGCCCCCAGAGGATGAAAGTTTCGTAAGCAGAACAGAAACTTGCTACAGGTCCTTTAACTGTCAATAATTGACGATGTAAGCAAGGCCCGAAGCACAGACACCATGGAGGCAGCCGTGAAAACGATCCACCGTGCCGCCAGGCTGGCACTCGGCGCGATCGCCGGGCTGACGCTCGCCCTGTCCGGCACGACACCGGCCTCGGCCGCGACGTGGGAACTGCGCGACTTCCAACAGCGGATCTGCGTCACGTCGAGCGGCGGCCACCCCGGCACGTACTTCGTAGCCGCGGTTGTCGGGACCTGGTCGACGACCGTCCAGATCGGACTGCAGAACCTTCCCCCCGGTTCGACCAGCGCGGGCGGCACACCGATCGCCCCCGGATCCAATTACCCCGACCCCAGCGACGGCTCGACAACGATAAACGGCTTCGTCCAGATCTCGATCCCGCCGCTCCCTGTCGGGGTGTACACCCCTCTGTTGACTGCCTCGGACCGCACGGAGACCCAGTCCGTTCCCGTCACCATCAACGTGAAGGAGAGCTGCTACTAGCCTCGCCTTCGCACGTGCAGCTCAGTCATGAGCCAGC
This sequence comes from Sphaerisporangium sp. B11E5, assembly GCF_039871875.1. Classification (NCBI taxonomy): domain Bacteria; kingdom Bacillati; phylum Actinomycetota; class Actinomycetes; order Streptosporangiales; family Streptosporangiaceae; genus Sphaerisporangium; species Sphaerisporangium sp. B11E5. The sequence continues at coordinate 12,242 of NZ_JBDPMD010000088.1, forward strand.
CGCTATGACCAGTCCGACATCCGACGTAATCGGCACAACTCAGAACTGATGACGCGCGGAAACGGGAGCTAGCCAGTGCTGTGACCGGAAACAATCGCTGAGGGTGGGTGAAAGTTTCACTCGGGCAAAGCCCTACCGCCCCATCGGATGCCTTTCTCGCTGCAGATACGGGCACAGTGGAGTGAACAGCAGCTGACCTAGTACTTGTTGGCCCACGCGCTTATGCGCCAGTTCTTGTGCGCCGAAAGGTTGCCCGAGATCGCATAGATCGCCTTCCGTGCGAGGGCGCGGATAACTTCAGGGCGGCCCAGTAGGTGGGGTCGATGCCCTTGCGCCGGTGGTTGACGCCCAGGTCTCAGCGGGCGGGGATGGCCTCCCGCCCACTGAGGTCCAGGCAAGCCAGTCCGACCTCGCGGAAGCGGTGAATGACGTCGCGCACGGTGTCCTCATCGGCCTGCACCGGCCGAGCGATCACCGGCACGGTGGTTGCCGCCGGCCGAGACCAGCAGGATCATCGCCGACCGACAACGCACCGTGCTCATGGCGCCGCGCTGCTCGTCGGTCGTGACCCGCGCGGTATCCGACTTCGTGTGAGGCGTAGCTGCGGGGTTCGAGGGTGCGGGTCAGGCTTCGCCGGTGGTCAGGCCGATGGGGCAGCTCACGCCGGATCCACCCAGGCCGCAGTAGTGGCTTTCCCCTCCTACCGTGGAGACCTAACCTAAGAAGGGTTGGGCGTGGGAGAGTCGAGACGACGGTTCGATCCGAAGTTTCGGGCAGGTGCCGTGCGCATCGTCCCGGAGACGGGTAAGAGTTCCTAACAGAATGATCTTTGTTGTGGTTTGATCTCTCGCTGTAGTCGTGGCGAGAGGAGTGCCAGGGCCGAAGCGTTCTCATGTCGTGAGACCGAGTAGCTGGAGTCCATCGGCGGGATGGCTGCTGTCGTGGTCGTTGGTGGCGGCGATGTTGGTCCAGCCGATCAGGTGGCCCGGTGGGAGGCTGGTGACGGCGTAGATCGTGACGATGGTGGTCTTGCCGGTCCTGTGATCGGTGCGGCGGCGTTTGACCTGGATCGCCGCAGGCGGACACGACGGGCAACCGTGCTCAGCGCGGCGTCGACCTGCTTCTCCTCGTGCGCGAACGGGCCCCGATCGAAGGTCACGATGGGGAAGTCGGCGTCACGGCCTTTGGTCATCAGGCCGAACCCGGGCCTGGGAGGAGGTCGACGTCGTCGGCGTGCATCGGCTCTCCGCAGTGACTGCAGCGCGGGTCGACGTGGCCGATCTGCCCGCAGGCATGGTGGCGGTACAGGACGGGAGGCCCGGCCTCGCCGGCGAGCCAGCGGTCACCCCACCGCGCCATCACCATGAGCATCTCGACGAGGTCGGCGCCCTTGGCGGTGAGGTGGTATTCGTAGCGGGGGCGGGCGTCGTAGGGCAGCCGCTCGAGCACACCCTGTTCGACCAGGTGGTTGAGCCGCTCGGTGAGTACCTTGCGGGAAATCCCGAGGTCGGCCTGGATGTGGTCGAAGCGGCGCACCCCGGCCCACACGTCGCGCAGGATCAGCGGCGACCAGGGCTCGCCGATCACGTCCAAGGTACGCGCGATGGAACACGCCATCTCCCCGAACCGCGTTCGCTGCATGGCAGCAATCTAGCAAGTGGGGTTCCCTTACGGAACCTAGAGTGTTACCTTTCTCAGCGTCTCTTAAAGAAACCTCGAAAGGGATCCGATGACATTCATAAGGCGCTTCGACCACGTCGGCATCACCGTCGCCGACCTCGACGCCGTGACGGCGTTCTTCGTCAGCCTCGGTCTGGAGGCCGATCGGAAGATGGCCGTCGAAGGCGAGTTCCTGGACACGGTGATCGGCATGACCGACGCCCGCACCGAGATCGTCATGCTGCGACCGCCCGGCGGAGATACGACGCTGGAGCTCTCGAGCTTCACGCGGCCGGACCACCTCCCAGGTTCGCCTGCCGCACCGGCCAACGAACTGGGCCTGCGCAACGTCGCCTTCGAGGTGCACGACCTCCAAGCTGCGGTCGGCCACGCCGCAGTCGACGGCTACGGCCTGGTGGGAGGCATCGGCGAATACGAGGGCGTTTGGCGGATGGCCTACGTCCGCGGGCCCGAAGGAATCATCGTCTCGTTGGCCGAGCGCATCGAGAAGTAAGGAGACATCATGAGCACGACCGTGACCGACGAACAGATTCGGGCTCTGGCCGCATGAACCGCGCCGGGTTTTGTGGAGACTTCGGTGTGCCCCGGGATCCGTGGAGCTGAATTACTGGATCTCATGCCACGGTGGTCGTGTTCTCGAACTCTATCGGGGTCAGCATGCCCAGGCTGCTGTGACGCCGTTGCCGGTTGTGCCAGATCTCCAGGTATTCGAGATGGCGTTGGCGAGTTCGATCCGGGTGTTCCAGCGTCGGCGTTCGGGCCGGAGGGCACCTCGAACGACGCCGTACCTTCCGACGCCTTCAGGTGGTCGAAGCCGAGGTACTCGGCCTTGACCGTCCGGGTACCCGCAGGCAGATCCTCCGGCAGCGTGACCGTGGCCGCGCCGTCCTTCAGGTGGGCGAGCTCCGACCACGAGCCGATGCTGAACCGCACC
>NZ_JBDPMD010000089.1:0-14288 GCF_039871875.1 Sphaerisporangium sp. B11E5
CTCGTTCTTTGAGCTTGGGGGGGACTCGTTGCTGGCCATGCGGCTGGTGGTGCGGGTCAGGGCGGTGTTGGGGGTTGAGGTGACGGTTCGTGAGGTGTTTTCGGGGGGGACGGTTGCGGGGGTGGCGGCTCTGGTTGAGGGGCGGCGGGAGGGGAGGGTGGGGGTTGTCGCTCAGGGGCGGGGTGAGGTGGTGCCGTTGTCGTTCGGGCAGCGGCGGATGTGGGTGTTGGAGCGGTTGGCTGAGGTGGGGGCGGGGGCCGGGTATCACGTGCCGATGGCGTTGCGGCTGTCGGGGGTTTTGGATGTGGGGGCGCTTCGGGGGGCGCTGGGGGATGTCGCCGAGCGGCATGAGGCGTTGCGGACGGTGTTTCCCGAGGTGGACGGGGAGCCTTGTCAGCGGGTGCTCCATGGGGAGCGGGGGCGGCCGGAGGTGCGGGTCCGGCGGGTGGCGGAGGAGGAACTGCCTGCTGTGCTCGTCGCGGCGGCGGGGGAGAGGTTCGATCTGGCGGTGGATCTGCCTTGGCGGGTCGAGCTGCTGGCGTTGTCCGAGTCCGAGTTCGTGTTGTTGCTGGTGGCGCATCACATCGCGGTGGACGGGTGGTCCATGGGGATCATCGCCCGGGACCTGCGGGCCGCTTACGCGGCGCGGCTCTCGGGGGACGCGCCGGGGTGGGAGCCGTTGCCGGTGCAGTACGCCGATTACGCGCTCTGGCAGCGGGAGGTGCTGGGGGATCCCGGCGACCCGGGGAGCGTGCTCGGGGAGCAGCTCGGGTACTGGCGGGAGGCGCTGGCGGGGCTGCCCGAGGAGGTGAACCTGCCTGCCGATCGGGGGCGGCCGGTGGTGGCGTCCTTCGAGGGCGGGGTGGTGCGGTTCCGGGTGGACGGGCAGATCCACGCGGGGCTGGCGGACGTCGCCCGGCGGGGTGGGGCGACGATGTTCATGGTGGTGCAGGCGGCCCTCGCGATGTTGCTGACACGGCTGGGGGCGGGGACGGACATCCCCCTCGGTACGGCCGTCGCGGGGCGGGGGGACCGGGCGCTTGAGGACCTGGCGGGGTTCTTCGTGAACACGCTGGTGCTCCGGACGGACGTGAGCGGGGATCCGACGTTCACGGAGTTGCTGGGGCGGGTGCGTGAGGCGGACCTGGCGGCGTACGCGCACCAGGACGTGCCGTTCGAGCGGCTGGTGGACGAGCTCAACCCGGCGCGGTCGCTGGCCCGCCACCCGTTGTTCCAGGTCATGCTGGTGCTGCAGAACCTGCCGGAGTCCGGCTGGGACTTCCCGGGCCTGACCGTGCACCCGATGAACGCGGAGACGCTGCCGGACGAGGCGGTGCCCGCGCGGTTCGACCTGTCGTTCACGCTGGTGGAGGAACGGGACGAGCGCGGCACGCCCACCGGGATCGCCGGTGACCTGCAGTTCGCCAAGGACCTGTTCGACGAGCCGACGGCCGCCGCGCTGGCCGGCCGCCTGCTGCGGGTGCTTGCCGACGTGGCGGCCGATCCCCAGGTACGCGTCAGCGGCCTCGGCCTGCTGGACGCCGCGGAGCGGCACACCCTCCTGGACACATGGAACGCCACCGGCCGCGACCTGCCGCCCGCCACGCTGCCCGAGCTCTTCGAGGCCCAGGCCCGGCGCACCCCCGGCGCGGTCGCCGTCCACGGCCCGGACGCCACGTGGACGTACCGGGAGCTGGCGGACCGCGCGTCCCGGGTGGCGGAGTGGTTGTCCCGTCGCGGGGTGCGGGCCGAGGACCGGGTCGCGGTGGTGCTGGAGCGCTCGGCCGACCTGGTGGCGATCCTGCTGGGGATCACCAAGGCCGGCGCGGCCTTCGTCCCGGTGGACCCGTCCTATCCCGCGGAGCGGATCGGCTTCATCCTGGACCAGGCGGCCCCGGCGCTGACGGTGTGCACGGCGGCGACCGCCGGTGTGCTGCCCGCGGACGCCGCCCGGGTGCGGTGGGACGACCCGGCCGTGGTGGCCGAGGTGTCCGGCGGCCGGGACGCCGGCCCGGTGGCGGAGGCCCGGAGCCGTGCCGGGGGCGTTGCCCCGCACCCGGCGCTGGCGGCCTATGTGATCTACACCTCTGGGTCCACCGGTACTCCGAAGGGTGTGGTGGTCTCGCATGCCGGTGTGGCGGGGTTGGCGGGGTCGCAGATCGAGCGGTTCGGTGTGGGGCCGGGGTCTCGTGTGTTGCAGTTCGCGGCGTTGGGTTTCGACGCGGCGGTGTCGGAGATCTGCATGGCGTTGCTGGCGGGGGCGACGCTGGTGCTGGCTCAGGCCGATCGCATGCCGCCGTTCGGGCGGGTCGAGGACCTGCTCGCCGACCACGAGATCACCCACGTCACCCTGCCGCCGTCGGTCCTCGGTGGGGTGCAGGAGCTGCCCGCGTGCCTGGGCACCCTGGTCGTCGCGGGTGAGGCGTGCCCGCCTGAGCTGGTGGAACGGTGGGCGGACTCCCGCAGGGTCTTCAACGCCTACGGGCCTACCGAGACCACTGTGTGCGCCACCATGACCGAGGCGCTGGCCCCGGCGCGGGGGCGTGTCGCCGTGCCGATCGGCGCCCCGATCTGGAACACCCGCGCTTACGTGCTCGACGAGTTCCTCCAGCCGGTACCTCCGGGCGTCGCGGGGGAGCTGTACGTCACCGGGCCGGGGCTGGCCCGGGGCTACGCGTCCCGTCCGGGGCTCACCGCCGCGCGGTTCGTGGCCTGCCCGTACGGCGGGCGCATGTACCGCACCGGTGACCTGGCCCGCTGGACCCCGGACGGTGAGTTGTCGTTCGCCGGGCGTGCCGACGACCAGGTCAAGATCCGCGGGTTCCGCATCGAGCCGGGTGAGATCGAGGCGGTCGTCGCCGGGCATCCGTCCGTGGCGCAGGCGGCGGTCGTCCCCAGGGAGGACCAGCCCGGGGTGAAGCGCCTGGTGGCGTACGTGGTCCCGGCCGGCGGGGCGGGCGATCTCGGCGGCGAGGTTCGGGAGTACGTGCGGGGGAGGTTGCCGGAGTACATGGTGCCGGCGGCCTTCGTGGTGCTGGGGTCCTTGCCGGTGACGGTGAACGGGAAGCTGGACAAGGCCGCGTTGCCGGTGCCGGACTATGCCGGGACGCGGAGCCGGGGCGCGGAGACACCGGCGGAGGAAGCGGTGTGCCGGCTGTTCCAGGAAGTCCTGGGGCTGGCCGAGGTGGGGGCGGAGGACTCGTTCTTCGACCTCGGCGGGGACTCGCTGCTGGCGATGCGGCTGATCACGCGGGTGCGCGGGGTGCTCGGCGCCGAGGTCGGGATCAAGGACCTGTTCGCGGCGCCGACCGTCGCCGCGGTGGCGGGCCTGGTCGACCGTGCCGCCGCGGGGGTGCGCGGGGCCGGGCCGGGGGCCGCGGGTGTGCGCGGAGTCGAGCGGGATGCCGACGATGAGGTGCCGTTGTCGTTCGGGCAGCGGCGGATGTGGTTCCTCAACCGCATGGAGCAGGGCGGGGGTGAGGCCGCCTACAACCTCGCGCTGGCGTTGCGGATCTCTGGGGCGCTGGACGTGGCGGCGCTGGAGGAGGCGCTCGGGGATCTGGCGCTGCGGCACGAGTCGTTGCGGACGGTGTTCCCGGAGCGGGACGGCGTCCCGTGGCGGCGGGTCGCCTCCGAACGGCCGGTGCTGCGCCGGCGGGAGGTCGGCGAGGAGGAGCAGGCGGGTGTGCTCGCCGCGCTGACCGTCGAGCGGTTCGACCTGACCCGGGACGTGCCGTGGCGGGCCGACCTGCTGGAACTCGGCGGCGGCGAGTACGTGTTGTCCCTCGTGGCGCACCACATCGCCGTCGACGGCTGGTCGATGGGGGTGCTGGCGCGGGACCTGCGGACGGCGTACGCGGCCCGGCGCGCGGGAACGGCACCGGACTGGCCGGAGACGGAGGTCCGGTACGCCGACTACGCGATCTGGCAGCGGGACACCCTCGGCGAGGCCGAGGACCCGGAGAGCCTGCTCGGCGCGCAGCTCGCGTACTGGCGGGAGGCGCTGGCGGGGCTGCCCGAGGAGCTGACGCTCCCGGCGGACCGGGTGCGGCCCACGGAGGCGTCGTTCCGCGGCGGGTCGGTCCCGGTCGAGGTCGGGGCGCCGGTGCACGCGGGGCTGCTGAGGGCCGCGCGCGAGGGCGGCGCCACCCTGTTCATGGCCGTGCAGGCGGCGCTCGCGATGACGCTCGCCAAGGTCGGCGCGGGCACCGACATCCCCGTCGGCACCCCGGTCGCGGGACGCGGCGACCAGGCGCTCGAGGACCTGGTCGGGTTCTTCGTGAACACGCTGGTGCTGCGCACCGACGTCAGCGGGGACCCGACGTTCGCCGAGTTGCTGGCCCGGGTCAAGGAGACCGACCTGGCGGCGTACGCGCACCAGGACGTGCCGTTCGAACGGCTGGTGGACGAGCTCAGCCCTGAGCGGTCCCTGGCCCGCCACCCGCTCTTCCAGATCATGCTGACCCTGCAGAACGACCCCGGGGCGCGGGCCCGCTGGGAGCTGCCCGGCCTGGAGGTGGCGCCGCTGCCGCAGGACGGCACGGTCAGCGCCCGTTTCGACTTGTCCGTCGGCCTGGCCGAGCACCACGACGAGCACGGCGCCCCCGCCGGCCTGTCCGGCGGCGTCCAGTACGCCGTGGACCTCTTCGACGAGCCGGCCGCCCAGGCGCTCGCCGCCCGCCTGGCCCGGGTACTGGCCCAGGTGTCCGCCGACCCGGCGGTACGGCTGAGCGACCTCGACGTGCTCGACCCGGCCGAGCGGCGCACCGTGCTGGAGGAGTGGAACGCCACCGCGCACCCGGTGCCGTCCACGACGCTGGTGGAGCTGTTCCGTGAGCAGGCCCGCCGCACCCCGGAGGCGGTGGCCGTGCTGCACGAAGGCACGTCGCTGAGCTACGCGGAGCTGGATGCGCGGTCGGATCGGGTGGCGCGGTGGTTGCGGGGTTTGGGGGCGGGTCCGGAGAGCCGGGTGGCGGTGCTGATGGACCGTTCGGCCGACCTGATGGTGGTGCTGTGGGGGGTGTTGAAGGCTGGGGCGTGCTACGTCCCGGTTGATCCTGAGTACCCGGTGGACCGTATCGCGTACATCTTGGGTGATGCGGCTCCGGCGGTGGTCTGTACTCAGGAGTTGTGGGAGGCCCCGGCGACGGTCGCGGCTGTGGCCGCCGAGCCCGCCACCCCGCTGGAGTCGGTGCTTCTGCCCGCTCACCCTGCCTATGTCATTTACACCTCGGGTTCGACCGGTCGTCCCAAGGGTGCGGTGATCAGTCACCGGGCGATCGTGAACCGGTTGTTGTGGATGCAGGACCGGTTCCCCCTGGGGGCGGACGACCGGGTGCTGCAGAAGACGCCGTCGGGTTTCGACGTCTCGGTCTGGGAGTTCTTCTGGGCCCACCTGGCCGGCGCCGGCCTGGTCATGGCCCGCCCCGGCGGCCACCGCGATCCGGCGTACCTGGTGGACGCCGTCGAGCGGTACGGCGTGACGACCATGCATTTTGTGCCGTCGATGCTGGGTCCGTTCCTGCAGCAGGTCGAGCCTGGCCGGTGTGGTGGGCTGCGGCGGGTGGTTTGCAGTGGTGAGGCGTTGTCGGGTGAGCTGGTGGCGGAGTTCGGGCGGCGGTTGGGTGCGGGGTTGTTCAACCTGTACGGCCCGACCGAGGCGGCGGTGGACGTCACCTGGTGGGACTGCTCCCGCATGACCTCCTCCGGTGCGGTGCCCATCGGCCGCCCGGTGTGGAACACCCAGGTCTATGTCCTGGACGACTTCTTGCGTCCGGTACCCCCCGGGGTGATGGGCGAGTTGTACCTGGCCGGTGTGCAGTTGGCGCGCGGCTACGCCGGCCGCCCGGGTCTGACGGCCGAACGCTTCGTCGCTTCCCCGTTCGGGGGACGGATGTACCGCACCGGAGACCTCGCCCGCTGGTCGAACGACGGCGAGCTGCTGTACGGGGGCCGGGTGGACCACCAGGTCAAGATCCGCGGCTTCCGCATCGAACTCGGCGAGATCGAGGCCGTCCTGGCGGCCCACGACGACGTGGCCACGGTCGCGGTCCTGGCGCGTGAGGACCAGCCCGGGGTCAAACGCCTCGTCGCCTACATCGTCCCCCGTGAGGGTGGCGTGGACACAGCCGAGCTTCGGGACCTCGCCGCGAGCAAGCTTCCCGACTACATGGTCCCGTCCGCGTTCGTGACGCTGGACCACCTGCCGGTCACCGCCAACGGCAAGCTCGACCGGGCCGCCCTCCCGGCCCCCGACTTCGGCACCCAAGAGGGCCGCGCCCCCGCCACTCCAGTGGAGGAGATCCTCTGTGGCCTGTTCGCCGAGGTCCTGAGCCTGGACCGGGTGAGCCCCGAGGAGTCCTTCTTCGCCCTCGGCGGCGACTCCCTGCTCGCCATGCGCCTGGTCGCCCGCGTGGGGTCCGTGCTCGGCACCACCGCCGGCATCCGTGACGTCTTCGCGGCCCCCACGGTCGCGGCGCTCGCGCGCCTCGTGGAAGGCGCGGAGGGCAGGGCCCGGCGGCCCGCGCTCGACGTGAGGGAACGCCCCGAGGTGCTCCCGCTGTCCTTCGGCCAGCAGCGCATGTGGTTCCTCAACCGGCTGGAGGAGGCCGGCGCGGGTGCCGCCTACAACGTCCCCCTGGCTCTCCACCTCACCGGCGAGCCGGACACGAGCGCGCTTGAGGCCGCTCTCGGCGACGTGGCCGGCCGCCACGAGACCCTCCGTACCCTCTTCCCGGACAACGGCGGCGTCCCCTACCAGCACATCCTGTCCGGCAAGGCCGGATGCCCGCCCCTCGGCAGGCGCCGGGTCACCCCGGACGAGCTCCCGGCCGCGCTGGCGGACGTGGCGGCCACCCGATTCGACCTGACCCGCGACCTCCCGTGGCGTGCCGAGCTGCTGACCGTCTCCGCCACCGAGCACGTGCTCGCCCTGGTGGCGCACCACGTCGCCGTGGACGGCTGGTCGATGGGCGTCCTCGTGCGGGATCTGCGCACGGCGTACGCCGCCCGCCGCGAGGGCGCCGTTCCGGACTGGCGTCCGCTGCCCGTCCAGTACGCCGATTACGCGCTCTGGCAGCGCGAGGCCCTCGGCGAGCTGGACGACCCGGAGAGCCTCATCACCGAGCAGCTCACCTACTGGCGTTCCACCCTGGACGACCTCCCCGAGGAGCTGACCCTCCCCGCCGATCGCCAGCGTCCGGCGACGGCGTCGTTCCGCGGCGGCACGGTCCCCTTGGAGATCGCCCCTGAGACGCACGCCGGCCTGGCGGAGGCGGCGAGGGCCGGCGGCGCCACGATGTTCATGGCCGTCCAGGCCGCCCTGGTCATGGTGCTGGCCCGTCTCGGCGCCGGCACCGACATCCCTGTGGGGACCGCGGTGGCCGGTCGCGGCGACAGCGCGCTTGAGGACCTGGCCGGGTTCTTCGTCAACACCCTGGTGCTGCGTACCGACGTGAGCGGCGACCCCACGTTCGCCGAGCTGCTGAGCCGGGTCCGCGAGACCGACCTCGGCGCCTACGCCCACCAGGACCTCCCGTTCGAACGCCTGGTGGACGAGCTCAGCCCGGAGCGCTCGCTGGCCAGGCACCCCCTGTTCCAGGTGATGCTGGTCCTGCAGAACCTCCCCGAGACCGCCATCGCCCTCCCGGGCCTGGACGTCCGCCCCGTCGACACCGGCGAGAGCGCCGCCGCCCGCTTCGACCTGTCCGTCACCCTCACCGAACGCCGCGACGACCGGGGCGCCCCCGCGGGGCTCGGCGGCAGCCTGCTGTACGCGGCCGACCTGTTCGACGAGTCCACCGCCCTCACCCTGGCCGCCCGCCTGCGCCGCGTGCTTGAGCAGGTCGCCGCGGACCCCGCCCTGCGGCTGTCCGGCCTCGACGTTATGGAACAGGGCGAGCGCGACGCCGTGCTGCGCGACTGGAACGACACCGCCGAGCCGGTCGCTCCCACCACCTTGCCCGAGTTGTTCCACGCTCAGGTGGCGCGCACCCCGGACGCGCTCGCGGTGCTGGACGAGCGCACGTCCCTGACCTACGCCGAGCTGGACGAGCGTGCCAACCGGACCGCCCGCTGGCTGATCGGCCGCGGCGCAGGCCCGGAGAGCCGGGTCGCGGTGCTGATGGACCGCTCGGCCGACCTGATGGTCGTGTTGTGGGCCGTGCTGAAGGCCGGGGCGTGTTATGTCCCGGTCGACCCGGAGTACCCGGCCGACCGCATCGACTACATCCTCGCGGACGCCGCCCCCGCCGTGGTGTGCACCCAGGAGATGTGGGACGACCCCGAGACGTCCGCCCGCGTGATGTCCCACTCCGGCGCCCCGCTCGACTGGGCCGTGGCCCCCGACCACCCGGCGTACGTCATCTACACCTCGGGCTCCACCGGTCGTCCCAAGGGTGCGGTGATCAGTCACCGGGCGATCGTGAACCGGTTGTTGTGGATGCAGGACCGGTTCCCCCTGGGGGCGGACGACCGGGTGCTGCAGAAGACGCCGTCGGGTTTCGACGTCTCGGTCTGGGAGTTCTTCTGGGCCCACCTGGCCGGTGCCGGCCTGGTCATGGCCCGTCCGGGCGGGCATCGTGACCCGGCGTATCTGGTGGACGCCGTCGAGCGGTACGGCGTGACGACCATGCATTTTGTGCCGTCGATGCTCGGCCCGTTCCTCCAGGAGCTCACGCCGGGCCGCTGCCCCGGTCTGCGCCGGGTGATCTGCAGCGGCGAGGCCTTGTCCGCCGAGCTGGTCGCCGGGTTCCACCAGCGCTCCGACGCCGAGCTGTTCAACCTGTACGGCCCCACCGAGGCCGCCGTGGACGTCACGTACTGGGACTGCTCCCGCGAGTCCCCCTCCGGCGCCGTCCCCATCGGCCGCCCGGTGTGGAACACCCAGGTCTACGTGCTGGACGACTTCCTCCGGCCCGTACCTCCCGGCGTGATCGGCGAGCTGTACCTGGCGGGTGTGCAACTGGCGCGCGGCTACGCCGGCCGCCCGGGTCTGACGGCGGAACGCTTCGTGGCTTCCCCGTTCGGGGGGCGGATGTACCGTACCGGGGACCTGGCTCGCTGGAGCGCTGACGGTGAGCTGCTGTACGGGGGCCGGGTGGACCACCAGGTCAAGATCCGTGGCTTCCGCATCGAACTCGGCGAGATCGAGGCCGTCCTGGCGGCCCACGACGACGTGACCACGGTCGCGGTCCTGGCCCGTGAGGACCAGCCCGGGGTCAAACGCCTCGTCGCCTACGTCGTCCCCCGTGAGGGCGGCGTGGACACAGCCGAGCTTCGGGACCTCGCCGCGAGCAAGCTCCCCGACTACATGGTCCCGTCCGCGTTCGTGACGCTGGACGAGCTCCCGGTCACCGCCAACGGCAAGCTCGACCGGGCCGCCCTCCCGGCCCCCGACTTCGGCACCTCAGCGGGCCGCGCCCCGGCCACCCCCGCCGAGGAACTGCTCTGCACCCTGTTCGCCGAGGTGCTGGGTCTGGACAGGGTGGGTGCCGACGACTCGTTCTTCGAGCTCGGCGGCGACTCGATCATGTCCATGCTGGTCGTCGCCCGCGCCGGCCGTGCCGGTCTGACCATCAACGCCCGCCAGATGTTCGATCTGCGCACCCCGGCCGCCCTCGCCAGAGTCGCGGACACCCCGGCGTCCGCCCCGGCCGTCGAGGAACCGAGGACCGGTGTCGTCCCGCTCACGCCGTTCATGCGGGAACTGGCGGAACGTTCCGGGCCGGCCGCGCTGACCGGGTCGTTCACCCAGATCATGGTGGTGCAGACGCCCCCGGACCTGGAACTCGCCCGTCTCGGCACCGCCATGCGGGCCGTGCTCGACCACCACGACATCCTCCGCGCCCGCCTCGACACGGACGGCTCCCACCTGGAGATCCCGCCCCCGGGCTCCGTCACCCCGGCCGTCACCCGCGTCGACGCCGCCGCATGGCCCGCTGCCGACTGGCCCGCCGCCCTGCGCACACGGGCCGAACACGAAGCCACCCTCCTGTCTCCGCGGGACGGCCGCATGGTGCGCGCCGTGTGGTTCGACGCCGGCCCCGCCACCCCGGGCCGCCTGTTGCTGGTGGCCCACCACCTCGTCATCGACGCCGTCTCCTGGCGGATCGTCCTGCCCGACCTCGCCGCCGCCTACGAGTCCGGCGACCCCGATCTCGGGCCGGCCGGGACGTCGTTCCGGCGGTGGGCCGACGCGCTGGCCGGACAGGCGGCCGGTGCGGAGCGGGCCGGTGAACTGGAGGCGTGGACCGGGATGCTCGACGGGCCGGTCGCCGTCCTCGGCGAACGGGAGCCCGATCCGGCGGTGGACACCGTGGCCGGGGGGATGCGGCAGGTCTCCCTCCAGGTCCCCGGCACGGCGGAACTGCTGAGCAAGGTGACCTCGGCGTTCCACGCCGGGATCGCGGACGTGCTGCTGGCCGGGTTGGTCGCGGCACTGGACGAGTGGCGCCGAAGGGATGGGCGGACGCTCGCCGGCGGGGTGGTGGTGGACGTCGAGGGGCACGGGCGGGTGCCGCTGACCGACGACATGGATCTGAGCAGGACCGTCGGGTGGTTCACCAACTCGTACCCGGTGCGGCTGGACCCGGGCACGGTGGATCCGGCGCTGGTGCGGACGGGCGAGCCGGAAGCGGGGCGGCTGCTCAAGCGGATCAAGGAGCAGGTGCGGGCCGTTCCCGGGGACGGGCTCGGATACGGCTTGCTGCGGTACCTCAACCCGGAGACCGCGCGGGTGCTCGCCGGGATGCCGGTGGGACGGGTCCGCTTCAACTACCTCGGCCGGTTCACCCCCGCCACGGAAGGCGGCGGTCACTGGCAGCCGGACCCCGCGACGGTCCTCGGCGGGACCGTCGACCCCGGCATGGCGCTGACCCACGTCCTGGAGGCGGGTGGGCTGGTCAGGGACCTGCCTGACGGTCCCGAGCTGACCGTGACGTTGTCCGCTCCCGCCGGGCTCGTCGACGACTCCACGCTGCGGGGGATCGCGGCGGGCTGGTCGGCGATGCTCGAAGGGCTGACCACGCATGCCGCCACGTCCGGCGGCGGCCACACCCCGTCGGACTTCCCGCTCGTCACCCTCAGCCAGCCGGAGATCGAGCGCCTCGAAGCCGACGTTCCCGGCCTGGTGGACGTGCTGCCGCTGTCGCCGCTCCAGGAAGGGCTGCTCTTCCACTCCCGTTACGACACCCACGACGTGTACGTGAGCCGGCGCGTCCTGGAGTTCGACGGCACCCTCGACCCTGCTCTTCTCCGCGCCTCCGCCCAGGCGCTGCTGAACCGGCACACCGTGCTGCGTTCCGGGTTCCGCCAGCCGGAGGATTCGCCCCGGCCCATCCAGGTGGTCGTCCGGGACGCGGTGCTGCCCTGGCGCGAGGCGGACCTCACCGGCATGCCCTTTGACGGCCAGGTTGAGGCAGGCGTCACCGGCCCCTCTGGGGACGGCTTGGCTGAGGCGGGTGGCGCCGCTGGCGGGCTCACTGAGGCTGATCGTCGTCGGCTGGCTGAGGTCGACCGTCTGGCCGAGGCCGATATGGCGCGGTTCGACCTCGCGGAGCCGCCGCTGCTGCGGATGCTGCTGGTGAAGCTGGACGGCTCGCGGTACCGGCTCGTCATCACGATGCACCACATCGTGCTGGACGGGTGGTCCTTCCCCGTCCTCCTCGACGAACTGGCCCACATCTACGCGGCCGGCGGCGACGCCTCCGGCCTTCCCCCGGCGGTCCCGTATCGCGACCACCTGGCCTGGTTGGCCCGCCAGGACGCGGATGCCGCCCGGGACGTGTGGCGGCGGGCGCTCGCCGGGGTCACCGAGCCGACCCTCGTCGCGCCTGTCGCACCCGACGCCGAGACGGTTCCGTCCCGCCATGTGACCACACGGCTGGGGGAGCCGCTGACTCAGGGCTTACGCGACCTGGCGCGGGCGCACGGGCTGACGGTGAACACGGTCGTGCAGGGGGTGTGGGCGGTCCTGGTGGGGACGCTGACCGGGCGCAGCGACGTGGTGTTCGGGGCGACCGTCTCCGGGCGTCCCGCTGATCTGCCCGGGGTCGAGCGGATGCTCGGTCTGTTCATCAACACCGTGCCGGTGCGGGTCACTTTGGAGCCCGCTTCGCCGTTCGTGTCGTTGCTTGCCGAGCTGCAGGTGCGGCAGTCGGAGCTGATCGCTTACCAGCATCTCGGGCTGGCGGACATCCAGCGGGCGGCCGGGGCGGGGGCGTCGTTCGACAGCCTGCTGGTTTACGAGAACTATCCGCATGACGCGCAGTCCCTCGCCGGTCCTGGCGGTCTGCGGGTCGTCGACGGGGAGGACGCGGCGCACTACCCGCTCACCTTGATCACCGTTCCTGGGGACTCGCTGGGGCTGCGGCTGGACTACCGGCCTGACGTGTTCGATGAGGCTGCGGTGCGGGTGCTGGCCGGGAGGCTGGAGCGGGTCTTCGCGCAGGTGGTGGCCGATTCTTCGGTGCGGGTCGGGGCGTTGGACGTGCTCTCCGACGAGGAGCGGTGGGCGGTTGTCGAGGGGTGGAACGCCACTCGGCGTCCGGTGGGTGGGGTGTCGTTGGCGGGGTTGGTGGAGGAGCGGGCCGCTCGCACGCCTGACGCCGAGGCGGTCGCCGGCGGCGGGGTGCGGTTGACGTATGCGGAGTTGGAGGTGCGGGCCAATCGGGTTGCTTGGTGGCTTTTGGCGCGGGGGGTTGGGCTTGAGGGGCGGGTTGGGGTGGTGATGGAGCGGTCGGTGGATCTGGTGGTGTTGCTGTTGGGGGTGGTCAAGGCTGGTGCGGCGTATGTGCCGGTGGATCCTGCTTATCCGGCGGAGCGGGTGGCGTTGATGGTGGAGGGGGCGGCGCCTGATCTGGTGATCGCGGAGTCGGGTACTGCTGATGTGGTTTCTGGTGCGGTGTTGTGGGATGACCCGTTGGTTGTCGCGCAGGTGGGTGCTCAGTCTGGTTCGGCGCCTGGGGTGGCGGTCTGTTCGGGGTCGTCGGTGTATGTGATGTTCACGTCGGGTTCTACCGGGGTGCCGAAGGGGATCGTGGCCACGCATGGTGGTGTGTGTGGTCTGGTGACTGATGGTGGGTGGGGGGTGGGTGCGGGGGATCGGGTGCTGATGCATGCCCCGCACGCGTTCGATGCCTCGACGTATGAGTTGTGGGTTCCGCTGGTTCATGGGGCGACGGTTGTGGTTGCGCCTGCTGGGGTGGTGGACGCGGCCATGGTCGGGAGTTTGATCGAGTCGTATGAGTTGTCGCATGTTCATGTCACTGCTGGGTTGTTCGGTGTTTTGGCTGAGGAGTCGCCGGGGTCGTTGTGCCGGTTGAGTGAGGTGTTGACCGGGGGTGATGTGGTTCCTGCTGGTTCGGTGGGCAAGGTGTTGGCGGTGTCGCCGGGTTTGCGGGTGCGTCATTTGTACGGTCCGACCGAGGTGACGTTGTGCGCGACCACGTACGTCGTCGCTCCTGGTGCGAAGGCGCCGGAGGTGTTGCCGATCGGGGGGCCGCGGGACAACACCTGCACTTATGTGCTGGATGAGTTCTTGCGTCCCGTCCCGCCGGGTGTGGTCGGTGAGTTGTATGTCGCCGGTTCTGGTCTGGCGCGTGGTTACGACGGCCGGGCGGCGTTGACCGCGGAGCGGTTTGTGGCTTGCCCGTTCGACCAGGGTGTCCGGATGTATCGCACTGGAGACCTCGCCCGGTGGACGGCGTCGGGTGCGTTGATGTTCGCCGGTCGTGCTGATGATCAGGTCAAGATTCGTGGGTTCCGTGTGGAGCCGGCTGAGGTCGAGAGCGTCGTTGCCTCTCATCCTGCTGTGGGGCAGGTCGCGGTGATCGCTCGTGAGGATCTGCCTGGGGTGAAGCGGTTGGTGGCGTATGTGGTTCCGGTGGGCCGCCGTTCGCAGGCGCCGGATTCGCCGTACCACGTCCCGCCGCGTCGGCGCCAAGAAGGAACGACGTACAGCGGTGGGGAGGGTGCGGCCCTGGCGGGTGCCGATTCCGTCCTCGCTGGTCAGGATTTCGATCTCGCGGGGCGGGATCTTGGTGAGGTGGTGCGGGAGTACGTGGGGGGGCGGTTGCCGGAGTACATGGTGCCGTCGGTGGTGGTGGTGCTTGAGGCGTTGCCGGTCACTGTGAACGGGAAGCTCGATCGGGGGGCGTTGCCGGTTCCTCAGTTCGGAGGGGTGGGGGGGCGGGAGCCGGCTACGGCGGTGGAAGTGGTGCTTTGTGGGGTGTTTGGTGAGGTGCTGGGGCTGGAGCGGGTGGGGGTGGATGACTCGGTCTTTGAGCTTG